>CAIJTL010000634.1 GCA_903823545.1 uncultured Planctomycetaceae bacterium | reverse complement strand
TCAGCCGTTCCTGAATGACGCACTGCGTCTGCTGTCGTTGCTGGAACCGATCAGCAATGAAGGGAAACCTTGATGGCGATCGAAGTCACCTGCGACTGCGGGAAAGCCTATCGCATGAACGACGACAAGGTCGGCAAGCGGTTCAAGTGCCGCGAATGTGGGGCGCTCGTCCGAGTTCCGAATGCGAGCGGCGATGAGACCGACGAAGACGTTGACCTCGGCGAGGACGAGTCAGGGATTGAACCGGAAGCGAAGTATGTCCCCATGCACCGTCGCCTTTGGGCTCGTCGACGTTCGGCCAAGAAGAACGCTCTCATGCAGAAGAATGCAGCCGCGAGAAAGCGATGGCTCCTCATCGCTGGCAAAGTATTCGCCGGCATCGGATTGGTAGCATTGATCTTTGAAGCCATTGAGTGGGCGAAAGTTAATCTTCGCCCGGAACAAAAAACGTTTCTCTGGTTGACGGTCGGAATCCCCGGTTACTTCGTACTGAGCGATCGAATGAATCGCATTTCGATTCGGAACACCTTGAGCCGCTACGACGAGACCGTTCAAGAAATCTCGTGGCGACCGTTCAGAAATTTCTTCAACATCAACGGCGGCTGGCCACCTCATCTTTTCTATTACGAGGTACGCCTACTCGACCGTTACGGCAACGCTCAGTTGAGAGAGGTCGCATTCGTCCGACGTCGCGGAATGGTTTGGGACGACGACATCTGAGGGACAATGCTGTCCCGCCTGCATCCGTGGGTCGGCTTTGCCATCCGTGGGCAATCTTTCATGAATCAGAACGTCCCGCGGATAGCAAAGCCGTCCCACGGATAAGAGAGTCGGAAAGGTGAAGAGACCTCTTAGTCGAACACGATTGGTTTCCGCATCCTCACACAGTCACGGAGTCATCATGGCGTTTGAACCGGCCCTCGAAGCAGATGAGCAAATTTCGGCGGATGTCAGTTTTAGCACACGGCCTGTTCGCAGACTCATGCTTACGAACCGAGCTGCATACTGGTCTTGTCCCGCGTCACTCGGCATTGGCGTCACCACCAAGCAAGTGCCACTTTCCGAAGTGGTCTCTGTCACCATCCAGACTCAAGGACAACCGGGGGGCCAGTTCGTCGGCGTCATCCCGTTTGTCGTCGGCCTCATCGGCGTCTTCTTGACGATCCGTGGTGTTGTCGGCCCCCGTGACATGATTCCGGTAGCGCTGTTCGTATTTCTCTTTGGTCTTGGCTTCTTTCTCTTAGTCAACAGTGGCCAGCGAAGAACTCTCGTCATCAAAGCCAAGAAAACCGAGTTCGCCTGGACCGAACCCAGCGCCTCTTTCAGTGATCCGGGGCGTGCGATGTTCGACCAAGCCCGCGATTGGGCACAGAGCAATGGCCTTCGGCTGGAGGCACATGTGAAGGAGTAGGGACTACGTTGCGCGTAGACTCCTGGACCAACTGTTCCTTAAGAGATGTCGGGGCCGAACGGCAAACGGGCATTGATTCAGGAGCAGGACGTTCGACCGTCTGAATCTTTATCGGCACAGCGTGTGATTCAATCAAGGTCTTGCCTGATTCAAGGAAATCTCCGTGGTGATGGTTCCTGATGTTCCCAAAGCAGCGTGCGCCTCCAGACGGTCAGGCTGGGGACAAACGACATGACAAAACGAGACTGCGATTTGAATTCGACCGCTGAGGGGATTTCCTTAGAAGTCACTGATCAACGCTGGTGCCTGACGGCCTTGATACGGTCAATGTCAATGGTCGATGGGTTGATCGTTGGCGCCGTTTGTCTGCTGCTCAGCCTGGGCATTGCATTCTTCCTCTGGCTGTACCTCTCCATCGGCAAGATCGACTTCCTGTGGGTATCACTATTTGTCTTCGCCTTGCTCATGGGTGTGGCTCCCAGCACCGCGATACGGCTCTTTGGGAAGATCGTTATCACCATTGAAGGCAATCAAGGGAGTGTCTTTACGGGAATTGGCTCTTGGGGCAGGCACCAGCGTTTCCATTGGTCGGCAACTACGAGAATTTCTGAAGAGTATGTCGTCAAAACAAAGTTCAGTTACTACCAACTCGTATTGAGCGATCCGAGACAGGTTCGTTTCAGCCCACTGCTTTCCAAAGAACTGCGGCATTCGATTTGGCGGGAGTTGCGCGAGTTGCAGGAGACTCAACAGCCTGGTGATGGAGTTTGATTTTCACACCGCAGAGTGCGTTACTTGAATACTCAACCTTGTCTGTAATTGGTGCGTCGTGAGCCTCAAGGAATCT
>CAIJTL010000633.1 GCA_903823545.1 uncultured Planctomycetaceae bacterium | reverse complement strand
ATCCCCCCAAACCGGAGAAGCCCACCTCGAATGACTTGGAGGCGGTGACCGCGCAGTTTCGAGATGCCTGCGAAACGGTCAGAACGCATCTCGTAGCGTTACAGAAATTGCGCATTCCGGCTTTGTTTTCTGGCTGGCGTCCTCACGGCTTGGCATTCCTCACATGGGCCGTCTTATTCGGCATCATGTCATTGATCGATCCGGCAATACTTCCGATCGAGACAAAACCGGATCGAGTGGAATGGCTCGTCTTCAGCGGCGTGGTGTTGCTGTTCCCGATCTCGATCACAATGTGGATTTTGCTGAACACCGGCCGGAATCAGTCGATTGCGATTTATGAGCCGCTCTTTGAGCGATACATCACCGCACAAAGAGCGCGACAACGCTGGCAGAAGATCTCCGACACAGAACTCAAGCACAAAGAAGAAGTCTTCCTCGAATGGCAGCGGGTCGTGACAGTCAAGCGTGCTGCTGGAATGAAACGAGCCGATGATGAATTAGCCGCAACACTTGAAGAAATTGAAGAACGTCGACGAACGGAGTTCGCGGAAGCCAACGAGAAGTATCCGAAGCTGCTCGAAGCAATCACGCAGCAGCGTGACAAGCGCATGATGGCTGCGGAAACAGAATTTCCTGCGCGATTCGAAAAGCTCAAGCAGCGTTTCGATTGGGAGATCGATAAGCGGAGCAAGCAGCACGATGAAGAGGTCGCCGCCTGCACGGAGCGTTTTCAGCAATCGTGGTTGAACATGGCGTCGACTTGGCTCGAAGGCTGGCAAGAATTGGTCGACGACGCAGCGAACGCCAACCAACTTTGCGATGAGTGGTTTCGCGATTGGCAAACGCTCGGAAGCTCTCCACTTCAGTTGCCGACGCAAATTCCACCCGCAATTCGGCTCGGTGACTTCGCGATTGATCTGGCGATGATTCCGGACGGAGTTCCTCATGAACCTCAACTGGTTCCGGCACAAACATCGTTCACGTTGCCAGCTTGCCTGCCGTTTCCAGAGCGTCCGTCGTTGCTCCTGAAGGTCGCTGACGAGGGACGGCCTGCGGCGGTCGAAGTGCTACAAAACACGATGCTCCGTTTGCTCACGACGGTCCCTGGCGGGAAGGTTCGATTCACGATCCTCGATCCCGTCGGACTCGGCGATAACTTTGCCGCGTTCATGCACCTCGCGGACTTCGACGAGTTGATGATCACCGGCCGCATCTGGACTGAGCAGGCTCAGATTGAACAACGCTTGGCGGATCTGACGGAGCACATGGAGAACGTCTTCCAGAAATATCTCCGCAACGAATTCCGTTCGATTCAAGAATACAACGTTCATGCCGGAGAAGTGGCCGAGCCTTATCACGTTCTCGTCGTCGCAAACTTCCCTGCGAACTTCAGCGAACAAGCGGCTCGGCGCTTAGTCAGCATCGCGACGAGCGGCCCACGCTGCGGTGTGTTCGCGCTAATGAGCGTTGATAGCAAGCTCCGTTTGCCGTTGAACTTTGACCTCAAGGATTTGGAAGACAACGCAACCGTCTTCGATTGGGAGAAAGCCACATCAGACCGTGAAGCTCAATTTGTCGCCCGCGATGATGAACTCAAAGTGCTGCCGTTGACGCTCGATCTTCCGCCCGATCCGGAGCTCTTCACGAAGCTCGTGCGAGCCGCTGGCCATGAATCGAAAGACGCTCGCCGTGTCGAAGTCGCGTTTGAGCGGATTGCGCCGAAGGAGGCCAATATCTGGACCAGCGATAGCCGAGGTGGCCTGGATGTTCCACTGGGGCGAGCGGGGGCGACGAAGTTGCAGAATCTCCGCTTGGGCAAAGGAACTTCGCAGCACGTGCTCATCGCGGGTAAGACTGGCTCGGGTAAATCGACCTTCCTGCACATTCTCATTACCAACGCGGCGTTGCATTACGGACCGGATCAACTTGAGTTCTATCTGATCGACTTCAAGAAGGGGGTCGAATTCAAAACCTATGCGACTCACGAATTGCCACACGCGCGAGTCATCGCCATCGAGAGCGATCGCGAGTTCGGTGTCAGTGTTCTCGAACGCTTGGACGCCATTCTGAAAGAGCGAGGCGACTTATTCCGAGACGTGGGCGTACAGGACTTGGCCGGTTATCGCGACGCTCGACCGCAAGAACGGATGCCGCGCATTCTGTTCGTTGTTGACGAGTTTCAAGAGTTCTTTGTGGAAGATGACAAGCATTCGCAAACGGCGGCCCTGTTGCTCGATCGACTCGTGCGACAAGGCCGCGCGTTTGGCATTCACGTCTTGCTCGGTTCGCAAACACTCGGCGGAGCGTATTCGCTGGCCCGCAGCACGCTCGGCCAGATGGCTGTGCGAATCGCGTTGCAGTGCAGCGAGAGCGACGCTCACCTGATTCTCAGCGAAGACAACACCGCCGCTCGCCTGCTGACTCGACCCGGCGAAGCGATCTACAACGACGCGAACGGTTTGGTCGAAGGAAATCATCCATTTCAGATCGCATGGTTGCCTGATTCACGACGCGACGTGCATCTCGACAAGATTCAAGAAATCACCGCTCGCCGCAACGTTCGCATGGCTCCAGCGATCATCTTCGAAGGAAACATCCCCGCCGATCCACGCCGCAACGGTGACTTGGAAGCATTGATCAGCACGCCTCTGTGGGGCGCCCCGCAACAACAACAGATCGCATGGCTCGGTGAAGCGGTCGCGATCAAAGATCCGACGACCGTCGGCTTTCACCAACAGGGTGGCCAAAATCTGCTCATCGTCGGACAAGCCGAGCCGGCAGCCGTCGGCATGTTGGCAGCCGGCATCGTCAGCTTGGCCTGCCAGTTGCCACCAGCAATATCAAGCACAACGCGCCAGCGAGTGGTTGAACCGGAAGACGATGCGGGAAGCGGGGAGCAGGAAACAAGAAATCCGAAGCAAGGCGGTTGCGCACAGTTCATCATCCTTGATGGAAGCATTGGCGACGCGGTCTCATCGCAGACTTGGGTGCAATTGCAGCAGACTTTGCCACACGAGATGCGAGTCGGCGATCCGCGTGACGTGCCCGAAATCCTCACGGGACTCGCCGCCGAGATGTCGCGTCGTGAGAAGTCAGCATCACGCGATCATGCTCCGATTTTCGTCGTCGTGTTCAACATCGGTCGGTTCCGCGATCTGCGTAAGTCCGATGACGATTTTGGATTCAGCCTGAGCAGCGGTGGCGAGAAGAAGGTCAGTCCCAGCAAGATGTTCCTCGACCTGCTGAAGAACGGGCCGGGGCTGGGCATTCATTGGTTGATTTGGAGCGATACGTACAACAACGTCAGCCGTTGGTTCAGCTCGCAAACGCTTCGCGAATTCGAATTACGAATCGTGTTCCAGATGAGCGCGTCAGATTCCAGTAATCTCATCGATAGTCCGGTCGCTGGTCGGCTCGGAACCAATCGAGCGATCCTGCACATGGTCGACCAGGGGACCAACGAAAAATTCCGTCCGTACGGCCCGCCGCCGTCTGAATGGCTCGACAATGTCGCTCACCGCTGGCAGCCGCTCGTAACGGAACTCGCGCCGCCCCATGCTTCAGCGAACGACGACCTCACTCAATTCACCATCGTTTGAATGTCTGTTCGAGAGCTAATCGGAGGCAGGTTTTCCGACCATTCAGCGACGGAGCAGGATTAACTCGCCCAAAATTCACAGATCTTGTGTTGTTCGACGGAACGGTGCTCCCCACAATTCCGCTCACTTTGTGAAAGTCGTCCGTCACAAGAGCAGCCATTTGCCGTATTGTGACCACTGAATTCTTTCGCCATGTTCGTTGTCTGAACTCTTTGTGACTCGATGATGTACCACACACTTTTACGCCGCTGTTTGGTTGCCGCGTGGGCCGTTTGGCTCCTCGTGGGGACTACGTTGGCGTTGAGTCATCGGCATGAACATGTCGAGTGCTCGGTGGCGTCACAGCACAAGACCGCGACCCTGACCGCCTCTCATTCACACGGTCACGGTTGTCGGCACAGCCACAAGCATCAACATTCGTCGTCGCAATCGCACACACATTCGCATGCAACGGACCACGACCACTTGGAGCAGCAGCAAGGTCCGGCGAACAGCCCGGTTCCTTGCCGACACGATGATTGTTCGTTGTGTCAATTCTTGGGTCTGCACCACTCGGCACCACCGAGCGTCACAATCGTTCGCTCGGAAGTTTGCCTCGCGATCGTCGCAGTGGCGACGAAATCGCAGTGTGAAGCTCAGCCGACTACGACTGTCGCAGCCCCGCGTGCTCCTCCTCAGAGCGTTGTTGCTTCTTGCTAATCAGCAGCAACTCATTGCTGATTAGCGTCAGCCAAAGCCGCGTCATGTGCTTGGCTGACCCTGGAGTCATCAATGTCTTCGACGTTCGATTTCGCCAGTCTTAGGCGATGTTTGAACGCGCTCTGTTTTCGATTTCCGACCGCATTGCGTTTTGCTGGCGTGGTGGCTTGATGTCGGTTTTCATTTGCTCTGAGGAGATTTCTTTCGATGAATTCTGCAAATATTCCCTTCAATCGTTCCCCTCAATCTTCGCGTGGATTCACGCTGATTGAGTTGCTCGTTGTCATTGCCATTATCGCTATTTTGATCGCGTTGCTTTTGCCTGCGGTCCAGCAGGCTCGCGAAGCCGCGCGAAGGTCTCAATGTCAGAACAACCTGAAGCAAATTGGAATTGCGCTGCACAGCTACCACGAAAACGCGAAGTGTCTGCCACCAGGTTGGCTCGGTGTTGCCGGTGGTGTTCCCAACGTTGTCGGACCGACCGGCTGGAGCTGGGCATCCCATTTGTTGCCCCAGTTAGACAACACTGCGCTGCACCGCAAAATCAATTTCAACGCGACCATTGATCATGCGTCGAACGCGAACATTCGAGACCAGGCGCTACCGGCGTTTCGGTGCCCGTCCGATCCGTCGCCGGAAACATGGTTGCTCAAGAATGAGGCCACCGGAGCACCAATTGTTAGTTTGCCAACCGCCAATTATGTGGGCAGCTTTGGAACAACTGACTTAGACGATGTCGCACTCACTCCACCGGGAATGATTTTTTCCGGCAACGGTGTGTTCTGCCATAATCGGCCAACTCGGTTTGTTGATATTTCCGATGGGCTCAGCACAACGTTCTTGGTCGGCGAACATCGCACGAACACTTCCGTTTTCCCCGAGTGGCATTCGACTTGGATGGGAATCATTCCAGCCGGCGAAGAAGCATTTGTGCGGACCTTGGCGGTCTCGGACCATACTCCCAATCACCCATCCGCACATATTGACGACTTTAGCAGCGCTCACCCGCAAGGGGCTCACTTCCTGATGGGGGATGGTCGAGTGAAGTTCCTCAGCCAAGCAGTTTCCACTGAAGTCTTCCAAGCACTCACCACCAAAGCGGGGCGAGAATCACTGACGAATTATTAGCGGCGGCAACACAGCAAAGCGTCCCCGGTCGTGAAGTCTACCGGGGACGCTGGTTGTCATGCCGGGAATTCGTGGTCGGCTTGCACACACGAAGCGTGTTTATAAGCGAGTGCCAATCCTTCGCTGAAGTTCGACCTATTTTTCTTGGGTAATCGTGATTTTGATGTGATTCTTTTCGGCCGAGCGAACGGTGAATTTAAGTTCGGATGTCTTGTAGCTTGCGAATTTTTTGTCGGGACGACGGAATGCTTTCGCATCGTGATTGTGTTGAACAAGACCATCTGCAAATTGATACATGACGATCGCACGGTGCTCTCCTTCGACTGCACCATCTCCATCACGGATGGTTGTCAGGTGGAATTTTCCGTCAGGCTTGATGATTCCTTGCGATGAAATCTTTTCTATAGCGGACGTGAATTCGACGATTCCACCTTGCAGTGCAACACCGTCTTCAAACACGACCTCCCCTGTGACCGGATAAGTTTTCGGACCGTGCGATCCGCATCCAACAGAAGCAATAATTACTGCCCAGATCCAGATGCGATGCGATTTAGTCAATGTTCTACTCCTCGAGCGGGGCTTGACCATCTTTACGATTGCAGAGCAAACCGAGCGTTTCCGTGCTTATCAGGTTGTTGAGTCCACGTACGCTGCCATCGGCAAACGCAAAATTGCAGATCCCGACATGCCAGCTTCCAAAGTTGTAGAGTCTCGAATCCGCAAAACTCGGATCACGTGCCAATGGAACTCCTGGACCACCAATTCGGGCAAACGCTGGCAGGTGAAGACCGTCATAAATTGAGACGTCATCCAAGGCGACGTTCATCTTTCCCATCGTCAAATGCTTCTCTCCGGCAAGAAGCGTGTGGCTGACTCCATCGACCAAATCCGTTAAACGAATTTTATCGATCCAGTTGATGGGAGCCATCATGTCATCGCAGCGAGGGCGACTGGCGATGATGACTCCTGTGCCGTTGCCTCCGTAATAAAAATCGGTCGGCATATTGATCGCCCCCGGTGACAAGTCCCCTTGGTTGGCCGCATAGTCACCGGCCGCACCGCCAGGAAATTGAGTCGTCCCTGCCGGACAACCACAGGGGAGCGTAATTGTTACGGTCTGTCCGGCAGACACGCTGGAGCCACCACGGCGTGTGGGACACATAAAGACTTCGACCGATTTCTCTCGCACCGCAGAAGGGTGGCTACCAAAGGAGTTCCACACGTTCCATTTTTCAAAAAACGATTTCTGCTCAAGTGACGGAAGTAAGCGAACAAACCAAGTCGGATTGTTTCCGCCACATGATAAATCAGCAGGATCGCCGGGACGCGGTTTGAGGTTCGCTGGAGGAAACGCTCGATAAATCGGATTCATCCGACTAAAGCGTACTTGGCTTCGTGGAGCGCATAGATTTTGAGTTTGAAGAATTCTTGGTCGCGGAATCCGTAGGCTTGTCGTTTCATGGTTTTGATTTTGTTGTTGGTT
>CAIJTL010000632.1 GCA_903823545.1 uncultured Planctomycetaceae bacterium | reverse complement strand
GTGGATCATGGGGTTGATCACCCTACGCTTGGCAAAGACCTCGGTCTTTGGACGATGCTCCCGTTCGCAGCCACGCTGCTTTGCATCGCGCTTTTGCCGCTGTTTGCTGGACATTGGTGGGAACACAATCGCAACAAAGGGATCGTCGCCGCAGTTTTCGCGATACCGGTCGCGGTCTATTTGCTCGCCGCATTTGGTTCCGCAGGAGGGCACGTTCTACTCGAAGCGGTGCTGGAATATATCCCGTTTATCATTCTGCTGGGGGCGTTATTCGTTATCACCGGCGGCATTGTTGTTGAGGGTTCGCTTTCCGGAACGCCATTGCTCAACACAGGAATCATGGGGCTCGGAGCGATCATTGCAAATTTGATTGGCACGACCGGCGCGTCCGTATTACTGATCCGCCCGTTGTTGCGAGCGAACGCGCCTCGTACCCGAAAGTCGCACATCGTTTTGTTCTTTATCTTTATTGTATCTAACTGCGGCGGCTTGCTGACTCCACTTGGCGACCCACCGTTGTTCATGGGCTTCCAACGTGGCGTTCCATTTTTGTGGACTTCGGCTCTCTGGCCGCAGTGGCTCATGGTCAATCTGATCTTGCTGGTCGTCTTCAACATCTGGGATCAAGTGGTGCTCGATAAAGAAGAACTCGCGAAACCCGGAGCGTTGCTGGAAGAGGTCCAACATCACGCCCCGTTACGAGTTCTCGGACGTCGTAATGCGATATTCCTACTGGGCGTCGTCGCCGCGATCTACGGAGAAGGCCAAGGTTTTCTCAACGACGGTCACCCCTGGCCCAAAGGAATCAAAGAGGGACTGATGCTCGCAATGGGAGTTCTCGGCTTCATGCTGACGCCGAAAGCCAACCGCGAGAAAAATCGGTTTTCGTTCGGTCCGATCATCGAGGTGGCCGTTTTATTCGCGGGGATCTTTATCACGATGGCGCCTGCGCTGTTAATCCTCAACGCATGGGGCAACGGGGACCGCCAAGTTCTGGGGATGGCACTGGGACTGAGCCAACCGTGGCAATACTTCTGGGCGTCGGGGCTACTTTCGAGTTGTCTCGATAACGCGCCGACATATCTCACGTTCGCCGCGACCGCCGCCGGCCAGCAGCATATTCCTGCCGAAGGGTTGTACCTCAAAGACTTGCTCGCAACACCGAGCGGCCCGGCACTGCTCGCCGCTGTCTCTTGTGGCTCGGTCTTCATGGGGGCCAACACCTACATCGGCAACGGCCCGAACTTCATGGTCAAAGCAATCGCTGAAGAAAACGGCGTCAAGATGCCGAGCTTTTTCGGCTACATGGTTTACTCAGGCTTGATCCTCTTGCCGACATTCGTCGCCGTGACGCTCGTCTTCTTTCGCGGCTGAAAGCCATCAGGCTAAGCCCGCGTTTCAATTCAGCACGTTCATGTCACACGGAATCGTCTGACAATAACGAGCGAATCCAATTGACTTGGCTGAACCGAATTTTGTTTGTTAATCCCAACAAACAGAGGAATTAATCGCACCCGCTCAATTGGCTTTGAGTTTCACGAAAATCTTGGCCGATTTTTGTGAACCTTTTCCCTGGAGCCAGGGACTCATCGGCATGAAGTCCACTGAAGCGGCTGATGATCACGAGCTGATTCACCGAGCGCAGGCCGGTGATGGTTCGGCATTTCAGTCGCTCGCTGATCTCCATGCTGAGCCGCTCTTTCGCTGCGCGCTGACATTGGCTCGTGATCGGCAGCTTGCCGAAGACGTCGCTCAAGAGACGCTGCTCGAAGCTTGGCGTTCGCTCGGTCGCTTTGATGGTCGCTGTCGGTTCTCGACGTGGCTGTACGGCATCTTGAGGCATCGCTTCTTGAAGGCGATTCGTCGAGCCTCGTTGCCGTGCGTTGAACTGCCCTCGGACGATGGAAGTTCGCTTCCACATTCGTTGTCCGATCCCAGCGGCGAACTCCAGCGTGCTGACGATGCCCATCGAGTCCGCCAAGCAGTCGCAGCTTTACCCGCCGAGCATCGGGACGTCATCGAGCTGCGTTTCTTTGCCGATGCCTCGCTCGATGACATCGCGGCGGCGCTCGACATCCCGCTGGGCACGGTGAAGTCACGCTTACACAACGGGCTCGAAAAACTGCGGCAACAGAAATTGTCCGTGAACCTTTTCGCGACTCATGGGGAATCACCAACGAGGCAACCATGAACGATCCAACGACAACCAACGACTCAATGCCCGACCTGTTGAACAAGACGTGGAGCACGATTCCTTCGTGCTCGAATGTCGGTGAATCAGGGCACGTTGGAAACGTGCCCCACGTCATTCAACAGGCAACCAACTGCGAAGCCCGAGCGGAAGACATCAGCCTGCTAGCGGCCGGTGGTTTGACGCCTCAGGAAGAGCAGGAAGTTCGAGCACACCTCGCGACCTGCGATGCCTGTCGCGAACGATTCGAGCAATTGCAGTCGGTGTGTTCGGAGTTGCGAGCGGCAAAGCCTGAGTGCGATGCCGTTCGCTTCGACATGAGTGCTGTGGCGAGCGATCAAGAACTGGTTCGCAACAAGCTCGCCATTGAGGACGACTCGTCTATTGATCGTCATGTTGAGATTCGCGCAAAGACTCCCCTCGCCCCTATGGGGAGAGGGGCCGGGGGTG
>CAIJTL010000631.1 GCA_903823545.1 uncultured Planctomycetaceae bacterium | reverse complement strand
TTGCAGTAAGCAACGGCCTTCTCGTTGAGATCATTCCCGCCGACCTTGTAGCCCGCTTTTGCAAACTGCAACAGCAAACGCCCTGTTCCGGCGGCAGGTTCAAAGAGCGAACGGACTTTGCGAGTTGCGTGAAGTTCGAAACACGCCTTGAGAAAATGAAACTCCGCACGCCAGTCCGAGCCGAACAACAGTTCGTAGTACTGGGGAAAGTCATAGATGCTGGCTTGGATGGTATCTGGCATGAGTTGTCGCAAATCGAATGATGTGGGAAATAAGAACCGAGTATTCGACGCAGTTGGAACTGAGATATTACGGGAGCAAGAGCAGTTCGTCATTCGTTCCGTGACCTTCTTTGCGGGTTGCTTCGCGTGCTCTTATCATCCTTCTTCCGATTTCAGGTTACTGATTCTTGTTCTTGAACTCTGTCCCAAGGAGCCTCTGAAATGTTGCGTCGTGCGTTTCTGTCGGTGTTTGTTGTTGCCGGTTTGGTGAGCGGAATGAGCATGCCGACTGTGGCACAAGCTCAAACGCCGAAAACAAAGATTCTGTTTTTGACCGAGAGCAAGGGCTTTGTGCATGGCTCGGTCAACCGCAGTGTTAAAGATGGTCAGAAGAAAGACCTCGCGCCGTCCGAAGTTGCAATGACTCAGCTTGGCCAGCAGACCGGATTGTTTTCGATTCATTGCACGCAGGACTCAAAGGCCGATTTCACGAAAGAAAACTTGAAGAACTATGACATTGTCATGTTCTACACGACCGGCGAGTTATCGATCACCGATGAGGCCCGCGACTATTTCATGAACGACTGGCTCAAGCAAAAGGGGCATGGTTGGATGGGGTTCCACTCAGCCGCTGACACCTATCGAACGAACAATCCGGCTCACAAGTGGTATTGGGATTTGGCAGGCGGAACGTTTGAAGGGCATCCTTGGAATGCGGGCGAGTTGGTAACAATTGCCGTGCATGACCCGAAATTTCCGGCAATGAAGCCGTTCGGGAATGAGTTCCAAATTAAGGACGAAATCTACTGGTACACGCACTGGGTTCCAGAAAACGTGCATGTGCTCATGAGCTTGGATATTGAGAAGTGCAAGACGAAGGGTGGCAAGAAGAAGGTCAAAGAAGGAGACAAAGAAGTCGAAGTCGTGGATGCTCGACATGTCCCCGTCGCGTGGTGTCGGACTTGGGGTGACGGCAAAATCTTCTTCAATAATTTAGGCCACAACGAATCAACTTGGACCGATAAGCGGTTCCTGGACTCAACCGAGGCCGCAATCCGTTGGATTCGCAACGAAGTTGAAGGGGATGCGAAACCAAATCCGGAAGTCTCAAAGACATGGCTGGAGAAGTCGCTGAAAGACGCCGGAGCGAAGTAATCGTTTCGTGATCGCGATTGCAGATTGACTGACATTGAAGCCCGGCTTTTCTCGAAAGCCGGGCTTTTGCATTTATACAACGGGGCCTCACATGACCCGGAGTTCGGGACTCTCACCCCGGTATGGCCTACGAAACTAACTTTCTAGGTACAGGCGAACTGCTTCAACGCGACTGCCTGCGATCTGGTCAGTGGCGATGAATCGTCTGGCAATACTGTCTGCCGGACGCGTTGGATTGAAGAATTTCAAAAGATTCTCTTGCTCGAATTCGTGAAAAACACTCGCGGAATTCGCTAAAGGTGAGCTAAGTCGACAGCTCCGCGATCCCCTGCCGCATACTTCGGCACACCGCTTGCGAAATGTTGACTACGGACTGCAGCGCTCAAACTTTGCGGTCTCATTGCTGCGCGGACCTGCGTGTTTCTCGCAAGTTCGCGTGCTTCCGTTATGCCTCGTTAGCGTGAGGAGCCGTCGAGATGGTACGAAAATGGTTGAGGAGTGCGTTGTTGTCAGGAGGGCTGTTACTGTCCTGGGGAGCCATCGGCGCTTTTGCGCAAGATGCTGCTGCTTCCGCTGAGCCGCCAAAGGCTGCGGCACCTGAAGCGACGGCAGCCGCTCCGGCCGCAGCGCCCGCTGTGGAGTTGCCTCCGTACTTCACGGGGACAAACCCGCCAGCACCTGCCCCCGCACTCTGGCCTGATGCAGGTGGCGGTGCCGCTGGTTATTGGACGACTCCGTCCGCTGGTCCCGTCGGTGACGGCGATCCGAAGGCAATGACTCCAGATAAGCTCTATGACCGAATCGCTCACAACGTATTCTCGATCAACATGGTCTGGGTCTTGTTGTGCGGCTTCTTGGTCATGTTCATGCAGGCTGGCTTTGCGATGGTGGAAGTCGGATTGGGCCGTTCAAAGAACGCCGCTCACACC
>CAIJTL010000630.1 GCA_903823545.1 uncultured Planctomycetaceae bacterium | reverse complement strand
GTCTTCAGCCACTTTTAACAAAAGGCCCCCACTGAGCTTGCCTCAGTGGCTCGCGGGCTTTTGCACTACGCGGTCACGTTTTCAGGTGAAGCAACCCGTTGTGCAAAGGCCCAAATCCACCGAGACGAGCTCGGTGGGGTTTGCGAACTTCGCTCGTTCGAGCATTAGCTATTCAACAAATCCAACCAATCGGCGGAGAACGTAAACGCCTTGTTGATCTCTGAGCGGAGACCGAGAACAACGTTGCGTCCACTGCCGCCAGAGAGTGTGTCGGACGACGCACCACCATCGACGAAGTCATCGCCATCGCCACCGAGGACGATGTCTCTGCCGGCTCCACCATAAAGCTGATCGTTACCGGCATCGCCTAAAACTGTGTCGTCACCAGCGTCGCCGTAAGCGCTATCGTTGCCGTCACCGCCGCTGATCGCGTCGTTGCCGTTGCCGCCATACAGCTTGTCGTTGCCGAGTCCGCCACCGAGCGTATCGTTCCCGTCGTTGCCTCGAAGCGTGTCGTTGCCATCGCCGCCAATCAGCAAATCGTTGCCGGTGTTGCCACGCAGCTCGTCGTTTCCAGCGGCTCCTTCGAGCGTGTCGTTGCCGCTACCTCCGGAAAGGCTGTCGTTACCGTCGCCACCAAAGAGTCCGACTGACTGTTTGATGCCGGCAGCCACATTCAGCACATCGTTGCCATCACCACCTTCGAGAGCGAGCGAACCGACATAAGCTTTATTCACGCCGACCACCGCGATCCGATCGGAGCCACCGTCGCCGCTCACGTTGATCTCTTGCAAGCTCGACACGTTCAACCGAGTGAAGTCGAGATTGATCTTGTCTCCCTTGTCAGTCCCTTCGATCAACAGCGATGTGGCATCGGTCAGCGAGACATCTTGGCGACCTTTCCCGACCTTGCTGATACGCAGGTCATCTCCCTTCGCGACAATGTTGATTTGGCCTCCCTCTTCCAGCAGAGTGACACGAACTTGATTCGTGATGACGTTGACCGCCGCAAGCGTCAGGACATTCTCCGCTTCCTCTAACGTTTCCGGCGCATCGACGTATTCCCAATCAGACGCACCGTCGTCAGTTTCGGTGTAGATCGGCTCGATGCTGAGCGTCGCGAGGTACGGCTCGTAGCTGAAATCAAACTGTCCCAACACGTGCTTCGGACTGTTGATGTCCGTAGCGATCACCGAGTTATTGGAAATCGTGTAGAGCGTGTTTGCGATGTAGGCACTACGATTGATGTAGCCATCGTCTGCCACGCTTCCCGTGAGTTCGATCGCCGCTTCACCCGTCGCCGAGACATCGATGTGGAAGACCATCAGCTCGTTGTGGTAGCCGCTTTCGTAGTCATATCCCGAAGTGGGAATCGCCAGTGTTTCGTGAGCCGCGAACCAACCGACCGCCTTGGAATCCCATTCGGCGACCGACCAAGTCCAGCTTGGCAAAATGTCTTCATCGACTTCTGTCGGATTCGCAGGATCGCTGATGTCATACAACGCGACCTTCACCGCCTGCGTATCGGTGCTTCGTCCGATCGCGAGCAAGTAGTTGTCGTCGATGACTTGCAGATAGCTTGAATAGCCGGGGACTTTGAGTTCTCCGGTGATCACCGGAGCCGCCGGATCGCTCAGGTCGAACACGAACAGCGGATCGACTTGTCGGAACGTGACGACGAACGCACGGTCGCCATCAAAGCGAACCGAGTAAATCCGCTCGCCTGGCGCGAAGTCCTCGACCGCGCCCACTTGAGTCAGCGTTCCGCCAACGTTTTCCAACACGGTGACGTTATTGGCTTGCGTAAAAGCTCCGGTCTCTGAGTTGTAGTTGAAGGTCGTCGTCGCAATTCGCAAGCGACCGTCGTGTTCATCTGCAGAGAACTGATTCAGCAATGTGCCGTTCACAACGCCGTTTCCGATCAACTCAATCTCACGTTCGCCGTTCGCCCACGAGAATTCCAAGATGTGAGTCTGAGTCGATCCAGAGCTGTAATCAGGCGAGAAGACATACAAATGCTCGCCGTTCGCGTGAATGCCGTTCGTCCAATTAGCGAGCACGGAACTCGAACTATCCAAGCCCGGTTCAAAATCTCTGGTGTTGATCGACACGACCGAAAGCAACGAATCAGAATCAACTCCGGTCACTCGCGAGATCGCACCAACTTCGCTGATCGCTCCGTTCGCCGCCAGACCGTTGGCGACCAAGCTCTCATATTTCGGCAATGCGGAATCAATGAGTGAATCGAGATTGGCCTGGATGCGAGCAACGTAAGCCTCACGCGATTCGTACTTCGGAACTTCAATCGTCTGTACTTCAACGCTGAGCGTGATCGGTGCAATCTTCATCTGATCGCTCACCGGACCATCCACGATTGACTCTTCGACCTCTTCGATCGGAACAGTCTCATAAGCAACATCGTCAGCGAAGTAGTACCACGGATTTTCGATCGTGGTCGTGCCATCAATCTCCGGAGCGGGCAACGAAATGTCGTTGCTCGTGATGATGTGAACCTGCCCGTTGAACGCTCTCGAATCGACATAGTGGCCGTCGAGTCGAGTCTGTTTCTCCAACGTCGGCTTGGACGGATTGGAAACATCAAACGTGCTAACCACAGTCGTTGTTGAGGTTGGTGCGAAGCGGATCATTGAGGAGTAATAGATTCCTCCTCCACCACCACCGTAGCTGTATTCCTGCGAGATCACGGTCAACCGATCACCGTCGAGATATTCGGCAATCGCGTAGCCTTCAAACCGAGTCCGCGAGAGTTCCTTCATCTCACCCGCCGGATACGCCTGCATGATCAACAAGTCGTTGCCGTTGAGGACATACAGGTGCTTGCCGTCGTTCTCGATCAAGTCTCCTTCGTCGATTCCGTTGACTTGCACGTTGGTTTCGGAGTGATCGACTCGCTGTGTCGGAACCGCTTGAGCGAGGACACCGTCAGCCGCCGCGTAGTAAATCGGGCCGCGATAGAACCAAGCCGCTTGACCGAAGAGGCCGTCGTACTGTGCCAACGCACGCTGCACCAAGTAGTCGCCGAACTCTTCACGTGACGTGAACTGAGAAACGGCCGGTGGCGTGAAAGACCCGCCGAAGGTTTGATAAGCGATGAAATCCATGTCTGGATCGCCGAACTCCAGAACCTCTTCGGACCCCGTCACTTCGACAATTTCTTCGTCAATCATTTCTGGCTGCGTTGCCGACATCAGGGCACGCGGTTCGAGCACTTCGCTTTGAACTAAGCTGCGAATCTGATTTCGCCGCGAACGTGAGTTACCAATCGAGACTTTCGGCAAGCACCAAATAAACCGCTTCATCGACAACACTCCAGACAGTGGGGGGAGAAATGGGATTTGACTTCGTTTGAAGAGATTCAATCAAGGGAAAAACGGCCATTCTTTTCGACTGTGAAGGGGATTACCGTCGCTGACGCCTGCAACCCGTCACCCGCCAGCCCTTTTTCGAAGAAATATTGCCCGTCGGCCCTCGACCGGGACCGAAATCCGGCAGATTCAGCCGCCTTAACCTCATCAGCGCAATCACAATCCAATGCGAAACCAAGTGACAACGATTCTTGACACCTGAGGTCAATCGGCATCTCCGCGAGGCGAAATAGCATCATTTGATGCCACCGATTCGGTAGCGAGTACTCCAGAAATCGACGCATTCGGTGCAAGTTAATTGTCGGAATGGCGTTTGCGATTTGATGTGTTGAGCTAGGCCAGCATTTTCTTGGATGACTGGCTCAACACGGAGACGACTCAAGATGCGGAATAAACCTCAACGAATTCAAGGGGCCGATGGGCTGAGAGCGTTTGCCTGTTTGTGGGTCGTCGCCCATCACATCGCGATGCAATTCGACGTGAGCCAAACCGGTTGGCAAAGCATCATCCGCATTCATGGTGCTCTCGGCGTGGCGATCTTTTTTGTCTTGAGCGGGATGCTTCTGTCGCTTCCGTTTTGGCAAGCGGCACTGGGCGAACGATCTCGGCCAAAAATGAGCAGTTACGCAATGTCACGATTATCGAGAATCGTGCCAGGATATGTCCTCTGCCTTTTGATCTGCACGTATCTGTTTGCGGACCGAACCGCCACAACTGAATGGCGACTGCTGACCTCTCTCACATTCACGAATTGGATGCACTGGAGCACTTTCTTTCCAACTCCAATCAATGCTCCATTGTGGTCAATCAGCGTCGAGATTTGCTTCTACCTGATGCTGCCTCTGTGGGCTCTTGGACTGAATCGCATTCGAAGAATTGACTTGGGGCTCGCCTACATTTTCGGGACGCAACTCTTGATCGTGATTCTGCAACGATGCTTTCTGGCGTTCAGCTTCGCTTCGTCGAATACTGCAATCACGTCGGACCCGCTGCACGCCATCGCCATCGACTGGCTTCCCGCCAAAAATCCGCTCGGACTATTTGCTCATTTTCTTTTCGGCAGCGTAGCCGCCGGTCTGCTCGTTCGTTGGCCAAGACGAGACGTCGATGCAATTGAGTCTTCGACGACACACTTCAACAAGTTCGATCTGCTCGCTCTGGCATGCTTACTTGGATTGGCAATCGACGTCTATCCGGAAGCGATTCCTCTAAGCGGGCTGAGCCGCCTCATGAATGCCGGACACCTCTGGTACCTCTTCTACCATTGGCCACTATTCCCAGCATTGATCACCGGACTGCTCGTTGCACTCCACCACTCAAGATGCCTTGGCCGCTTGCTCGACAATCGAGCATTCGAGTGGACCGCAAAACTCTCTTATGGAATCTATCTTTGGCACATGGTCGTGTTGGAACTTCTCTTACGACACTGGCCGGTTTCTCTTGCCGAGTCATGGTTGGGACACGTCGCTTATGTCTGTGTCACCGTGGCGATCACTTACTTGCTGGCCGCTACTTCGTTCTACTGCGTGGAGCAACCGGTGATGCAATGGCTAAAACGTCGCCAGGAAGCCGCGCAAGCCAAACCGAAGCCGTCTTCCGATCGGCGAGCCACTGAACCAGGTTTTGCTTAACTTTTGCAGAACCGATTGAGCTGATGTGCCATGACTGACTTCGCCACCATGCGACTTCCAATTGATCCAACGGTCGTCGCTCCCGATGGCTCCGATGTTCGAGTGCTGCTCGGACTTACGGCTGGTGGCATGGCACACTTTGAGTTGGCAGCGGGCAAGATCGCCCAAGCTGTCACTCACCGAACCGTGGAAGAGATATGGTTCGTACTTTCGGGTCGCGGCGAAATCTGGCGCAAGCAAGATGAGCGAGAAGAGTTCGTCACATTAGAGCCGGGCATCTGCCTGACGATCCCGCTGGGAACTCATTTTCAATTTCGAGCGGCGGCGGATGCCGCCGTCTCCATCATAGCAATCACCATGCCCCCATGGCCTGGTGAGGGTGAAGCCGAGTTCATCCCCGGCCCGTGGCCAGCTACGGCATTCTGTCCCACAAATCGTTGAGGACATGTAGGACGGGCACTTTTGCCCGTCGTCTTACGGCAACTCGACGGGCAAGAGTGCCCGTCCTACTGACTTTCGATACGGCCAGGCTGAGTATGAAGAATTCAAACAAGTGTTTGAATTCAAACAAACGTTTGATAGACTCCGCCAGCCAGTTTGATTCTGGCGCGGAGACTACGAAGTGGATGAGACTCGATTGCGATTGCTGAATGCGGCTGGGCCGATCTTTGCCGAGCGTGGATATCGCGCGACGACCGTTCGCGAAATCAGCCAAGAAGCAGGGACAAATCTCGCCGCGATCAGCTACCACTTTGAGGACAAAGAAGGCTTCTACGTCGCAGCAGTGAAACACGCGGCCCAAGGTTGCATGGATCGCGTTCCGTTGCCGCAGTGGGACGCGGAGACTCCCGCCGAAGAAAAGTTGCTGAGCTTTGTCACGACGTTCTTGAACCGTGTCGCTGTCGATCACGACCCAGCGTGGCACGGCCAACTGCTGATGCGCGAGATGGTCTTGCCGACTCGAGCGTGTGCCGAGTTCGTCCGCGATTACGTTCGTCCGATGCACGGTATGCTGATCGGTGTTCTCACCGAGCTGATGCCGAATTCTTCGGAAAAGGAACGCTGGCTGACCGCGTTGAGCATTGTCGGACAGTGCTTGCATCATCGCGTGGGACAAGCGGTGATGATCGAGTTGACGGGTGAGACAGCAGTCGCCGCGTTCGGTGTGAAGAAACTTGCGGAACACATCACGTCATTCAGCTTGGCCGCAATTCAACAGGCCACGAAGCAACGATTAACCACGAAAAAGCCGCCTACATCCGGAACAACTCATCGCGTTGATCGACCCGCTCGAAAGCGAGGTTCGCGATGAACTGGCTCGCCTTTCGGATGTTGACCGGCGATCGCGGAAAATACCTCGGCCTGATTTTCGGAGTCGCGTTCGCCACGCTGCTGATGTCGCAACAAGTCTCGATCTTCATGGGGATCATCGGACGGACGGCAAGTCAAATTCTCGACGTGCGCGATGCCAACATTTGGGTCATGGACAACAAGGTCCGCTTCATCGACGAAGTTCCCGCATTGCCAGACGCTGATCTGCATCGGGTACGTGGCGTGCCCGGAGTCGCATGGGCCGTGCGGCTTTATAAAGGTCAGTTGCTCGCGCGGCTGGAAGACGGGAACTCGCGCAGCTTGGTTGTGCTTGGTCTCGATGACGCGACATTTGTCGGCGCTCCAGCAGAGATGATCGTCGGCAAGCTCGCTGATTTGAAACAGCCCGATGCAGTCATCATCGATAAAGCGGGCTACGAATACATGTGGCCGCAGGAGCCGTACCGACTTGGGCGAGTCATTCAAATCAACAATCGCCGCGCGGTCCTTGTCGGCATCTGCAAAGCGTCGGCACCGTTCACGACGCTGCCGATCTTGTTCACGAAATACTCGACAGCGGCGGGCTATGTGCCGAATGACGGACGCCTAATGTCGTTTGTGCTAGCTCAATCCAGCGAGGGACTTGATGCGACTGCTGTCTGCAAACAGATCGAGCAACAGACGGGGCTGATGGCGTTAACTCGCGAGCAGTTCATTTGGAAGACGATCAAATACTTTCTCAGCTCGACCGGCATTCCGGTGAATTTCGGGATCACAATAACGCTCGGCTTCATCGTCGGAGCGGCCATCACCGGGCAGACGTTTTATCTCTTCACCATCGAAAACCTGAAACAGTTTGGGGCACTCAAGGCAATGGGGGTCACGAACCTGCGACTCGTGCAGATGATCCTGTTACAGGGGCTGCTCGTTGGCGGTTCGGGTTATGGGATCGGTATTGGGCTGACCGCGTTGTTCTTCATTGGCACCAGCCAAGTGACGGTGCTCGCGGGCCTGCACATCACCTGGGCCGCATTCGCCGGGACGGGCGCCGCCGTGTTTTTCATCATCATGCTGACCAGCGTGGCCAGCATGCATAAGGTCCTAGTCCTCGAACCAGCGATCGTGTTCCGAGGTTGAGGGATCGTGAGTTTCTCAAACTAACCCGAAGCGTTAGCGAGGGCGAACGCTTCACAATGCGATGAATCCCGAATGCTTGGGGGAGTTCGCCCTCGCTAACGCTTCGGGTTAACTCGCACGAACTCAACAACTAACAAAACATGACGACATCACTCGCACAACCCGATCGCACATCACCTGCCGAGTCTTCGCCTGTCGCAGCGGTCGTCTGTCGTGGCATCACGAAAGAATTCGGTGAAGGTGACACCAAGACCATCGCGTTGAGCGGCGTGAATCTCGAAGTCGCGTCAGGGCAAATGACGTTGTTGGTTGGCCCATCGGGATGTGGCAAGACGACTCTCATTTCAATCATCGCCGGACTGCTCGATCCAACCGCTGGCGAGATTTACGTCTTGGGGACTGCGGTCCACAAACTTCGCGGTAGCCAGCTTGTCCGATTTCGAGGGAACAACATTGGCTTCGTGTTCCAGCAATACAACCTGCTTCCTGCGTTGACCGCTGCAGAGAACACGGCGGTGCCGTTGATCATCGCCGGACAACCGCGTCGAACCGCCGTCCGCCGGGCAACCGAATTACTCGACGCCGTCGGTCTCGCAAATCGAGCGAACTCATACCCGCATCAGCTTTCAGGCGGTCAGCAACAGCGAGTCGCCATCGCTCGCGCGCTCGTCAATGAACCGCGCCTGCTCGTCTGCGACGAACCGACCGCCGCACTCGACGCGAAGTCGGGACACACGGTGATGGAGTTACTCAAGCAAGTCGCCGTGCAACCGGGTCGAGCGGTCATCATCGTGACTCATGACAGCCGCGTCTTTGACGTAGGCGACATCATCATTCACATGTCCGACGGACAGATTGAGCGGACTGAAATGAAGACTGAAACCAGATCAGCAACATCGTCCCATGAGTTGGGCGAATGAAGGTTTGCGAGCAAGCCTTGTAACCCAAAGCGAGCAAAATCATGTCGCGTTTTTTCATCACCACAGTCTTACCGATCATCGCACTGGCGATGGGCGTGCTCGGATTTGTCCAAGTACAGCACGGATCAAAACCGGTGCCACCGTTATCACCACCGACTCCGCCAGTGCGTAGCCCGTATGGCAAAACCGTTGCGGCCAGCGGCATCGTCGAACCGAAGTACGAAAGCATCGCCATTGGTACGGCCTTGTCCGGCATCGTGCTGGAAGTCTTCGTCCCCGCCGAATCCGTCGGCCAACAAGTCAAGCAAGGTGACTCGCTGTTTCGAGTCGACGACCGTCATTTGAAAGCCCAGTTGGCGCTGCATCAGGCAAACCTCACCTCCGCCAAAGCGACGCTCGCGAAGCTCGAAGCCATGCCGCGCGAAGAATCACTCCCTCCGCTGGCCGCTCGCGTCAAAGCGATGGAGGCACAACGCTCTCGTTTGTTTGATCAATTTCAACGCTCGCAAAAACTGCTGACGACCAAAGCGATCACTGACGAAGAACTGATTCAGCGACGCCTCAGCTACGAAGAGGCCGATCAACAATGGTCACAAGCGAAGAGCGAATACGACCTCTTGAAGGCGGGCACGTGGCAACCTGACCTGCAAGTCGCCAAGGCGGCCGTCGCCATCGCCACAGCTCAAGTCCAGCAGATTCAAACCGAAATCGACCGCGCGCTCGTTCGAGCCCCTACCGATGGCGAAGTGTTGCAAGTCAACGTCCGCCCCGGCCAATCCGTTTCTGCTCAATCCGGCCAAGGTTTGATCATGCTCGGCGACAGCAGCGAGCTGCGAGTCCGCATCGATATCGACGAACACGACATCCCCCGCTTCCACAAGAGTGCCGCCGCTCGCGCATACCAACGAGGCGATTCACAACACGAACTCGCACTTCACTTCGTCCGCCTCGAACCCTTCGTAATCCCCAAGAAATCACTCACCGGCGACAACAAAGAACGAGTCGACACCCGCGTCCTCCAGGCGATCTATTCCCTCGAAACACCAGCCAACACCGTCTTCGTCGGCCAACAATTAGACGTGTTTCTGGATGCCGCTCAATCCACCCCATTCAACACGAGTGTCACACCCTGAGTCATCGAAGGGCGTGGGCATAGACATCTCAATCACGTAAGCGTGTAGTGGTTCATTTGAATTATCTTGCTCTGCCACGCCCTTCCCGATGGTCAGGGGCGTGCCACCCGCGCTTAGATTTGCTTACGCCAACACGCCTTTCACGATCTCGCCGTGAATGTCGGTCAGGCGGAAATCGCGGCCTTGGTAACGTGATGTCAGCTTCAGATGGTCGATCCCCAGCAAGTGCAGAATCGTGGCGTTGAGGTCGTGGACGTGGACGGGATCGCGGACGATGTTGTAGCAGTAGTCGTCGGTTTCTCCGTAGGTCGTGCCGGTCTTCACTCCAGCGCCGGCGAGCAGAATGGTGTAGCAGCGCGGGTGATGATCGCGGCCGTAGTTGTCGGCGGTGATGCCACCTTGTGAGTAGATCGTGCGGCCGAATTCGCCACCCCAAACGATGAGCGTGTCCTTCAGCAGATCGCGTTGCTTGAGGTCCTTAATCAGCGCGGCGGTCGCTTGATCGGTGTCTTTGCACTGACCTCGAATCGCCGCAGGCAAACCGCCGTGATGATCCCAGCCCATGTGGAAGAGCTGCACGAAGCGGACGTCGCGTTCGGCCAGTCGCCGCGCCAGCAAACAGTTCGCCGCATAACTACCGGGGCGTTTCACGTCCGGGCCGTACATATCGAGCACTGATTGCGGCTCCTTCGAGACATCGAGCAGATCGGGAACGCTGGTCTGCATCCGAAACGCCATCTCGTACTGCGCGATCCGAGTTTGGATTTCCGGATCGCCCACTTGTTCAAAACGTTTTTGATTGAGCGCCGCAATCCGATCCAACTTCCCTCGTCGAGCCGCTGCATCAACGCCGGGTGGATTCGACAAGTACAACACGGCATCACCACGATTGCGGAACTTCACACCCTGATGCTTCGACGGCAAGAAGCCCGCTCCCCACAGCCGATCATAAAGCGGCTGATCGTCGGGCCGACCGCTGCCGAAGCTCGTCAGCACGACATACGCCGGAAGGTCTTGGTTCTCGCTCCCTAGTCCATAGCTCAACCACGATCCGATACTCGGCCGCCCCGCCAACTGAGAACCAGTCTGCGAAAATGTAATCGCCGGATCGTGGTTGATCGCTTCGGTGTTCACGGTCCGAATCATGCAGAACTCGTCGGCAACGCTCGACATGTTCGGCATAAGTTCGCTCATCCACATCCCGCTCTGACCATGCTGAGCGAACTTGAAGATCGACGGCGCGACCGGGAACTTCGCTTGCCCTGACGTCATTGTCGTCAGCCGCTGCCCTTGCCGAATCGAATCTGGCAGGTCTTCGCCGCGCCGCTTTTCCAATTCCGGCTTCGGATCAAACAGGTCCATCTGCGAAGGAGCACCGGACTGAAACAGATAGATGATCCGCTTCGCCTTCGGTGCGAAGTTCGGAAAGCCAGGCAATCCGATCGGTCCCTTCGCAACACCATTCGATTCGGCAGAGAGGTCCTGCGCCAACAACGTCCCGAGTGCCGCAACACCCAAGCCGGACGACGTTCGGCGCATGAAGACTCGACGGTTCAAAGCATCTTGAAGTTCAAAGACGGTTGGCATGGACTTCGCCTCATCAAATTTAACAACTCAACTTCGGTCTACATTTCGTGCGGCACGCAACGCAGAAACTCCGCCATCTCCACCTGACCGCCAACGATCAACGGCGTGCGTTGATGAACCGCTTCTGGTTGCAGATCGAGCACTCGGCGCTTGCCATCGGTGGCGACGCCGCCTGCTTGCTCCACGAGATACGCCATCGGATTTGCTTCGTACAACAACCGCAGTTTTCCCTTCGGATGATCGGAGGTCGGCGGGTAGAGGAAGACTCCCCCTTTCAGCAATGTCCGATGAAGATCAGCCACCATCGAGCCGATGTATCGCGACGCGTATGGCTTACCGAGACCTCCTTGACGCAGTCGGTCGAGGAACTGGTTGTAGCCCGGCGGGAATCCGTCTCGATAAGCCTCATTCACCGAGTAGTACTTCCCCTGATTCGGCATCCGAATGTTGGGATGACTCAGCAGATACGCTCCGACTGACGGTTCGAGCGTGAAACCATGCACTCCGTTCCCGACGCTATAAACCAAAACGGTCGATGAGCCGTAGCAGACGTAGCCAGCAGCAATTTGTTTGCATCCGGGTTGCAACAACCATTTCTGAGGCTCTTCACACGTGACGCCGTCCGGACGTCGCATGACCGAGAACGTTGTGCCGACGCTGACATTCACATCAATGTTCGACGAGCCATCCAGCGGATCAAAGATCACCGCATAGTTCGCTTCCTTGGAACAATGCCCCATGATCATTGGCTCTTCGTTTTCTTCAGAAGCCAACACGCCGATGCTGGCGCGAGCACTCAAGCAATGAATCAGCGCTTCGTTCGCATAGACATCCAGCTTCTGCTGAATTTCACCTTGAACGTTGACGTCTCCTGCATCACCCAAGATGTCCGAAAGCCCCGCTCGCCGCACGCGAGCTTGCACCATCTTCGTCGCCAATGTGATCCCTGAGAGCAACCACGAAAACTCACCAGACGCACCTGGAAACCGCTTTTGGTCCTGCAGGATATGTTGTTGAACGGTAACGATCATCGAGTATTTTCCTCACCTATCTTTGGACTTCGCACTCACGTGATCGCGCTTCAACGAGACTGCTTTTCAATGTTCCCCGCAGCATCGCGGGCGAACGCGGTAATCTCAACCGTGTCTTGTTTGGGCAGCGTGACTTCCCACTCCGCGAAGTGATCTCGCAACGATTGAGCTTCGGTGCCATTGACGGTAACACTTTTGATCTCACCGTTGTCCGCAGCTGACCCGCGAACCAGCAGGCCATTGGCCGTGCGAGTTACGTGAGTCACCACCGTCGTCGGCGGAAGGTCGTCAATCGGATCGAGCAGTTGCGGGAATGGGACGTCGCGGACTTCGGTGACTCGTGATTCGTCGCCGGTCAGGGGTGATTCGGACTTGAAGATGGCGGGCTCGGTCTTCGCTTCGCGCGACTTGACGCTGATGACTCTCGCGTGGCGGCCGGAACCGTAGTAGTCGTGCAGAATGACCGGCACGCTGGTGGGCGTCTTCGGTTGCGGACGCGGGCCGCCACCGAGGTTGACGAGCGCTCGGCGGTTGTTGTCATTGCGATTGATGAACTGCACATTGCGGATGTGCGTTTCGGCCGAGCCGGTTGGGTCGTGGTCGGTGATCTGAATCAGTGGCATCGAACTATTGTGGTGGCCAGAGAAGGTCAGGTCGTCGACCGTCAGTGAGCCGTATTGAATGCTGTCGTCGTCGTGGCCTCTATTGAACGGTTCGGCGTCACCGTGCTTCGCCGACTGCGTAATCGAAAGGTTGCGATAGACGTGGCGATCGAAGTTCGGGTGATAGACGCCGTAGATCGAGTTGTAGATTTTCATTCCATCAACCAGCACGGAGGGTGATTGAACTCGGAATGCGTAATGAATTTCCCAGATCTTCGTGTTCCGCATGACAAATGGATGCTTGGCATCCGGACCGACACGGTTCACACCTTCGCCGAGATTGATCCCATACAAGCCGTCGCAATGCGCCTCGTTGTCTTCAAACCTCACGAATGGCAACGTGCGGATGTCGGTCGGCTTCGTCTCGCCGTTCGCGTCTTGCACAGGGAGCGTCAGCTTGAGCGCACTCGTTTCGGTCGCTTCAAAGCGATATCCGTAGCGGTTGTTTTCGCAAGAGACATTCCGCGTGAACGTGTTGAGGCTGTTGGCCCACCAGAAACCGGCTCCGTCGTTCTGATCGAACGGCAGCACTTGCTTCGGCAGTTTCTTGCCGTCCATTGCCTGCACGGCGAGGTAGCGATCGAGACTGTTATGGACCTCGGTCCCGTCTTCTAAAAAGTAACCGTGGCCGATGCTGCGATAGCCGACGCAATCTCGCACGACGAGATAATTCGTCCCGTGAATTGTGAGCCAGCGATTGTGGCTGTCATGAATCGACGCTCCGATGACCGAACTGCCGCGCATCGTGTTGCCGACCAAATGAAAGTGCAGCGAGTACCGACCGAGCACATCCTTCTTGCCGAGATGCCGGAACTCCGCATAGCTGATCGAGCCAGCCGAACCCTTGTGATACATCGTGTGCCCGCGAATGCCATCGGGATTCGCCGATTCGACAATGACGTTACGGCTGAGGTTCGCGACTTCGCCCCGGAATTCTCCTTCGCCGATGTGCTCTCGCTTCAGCGGTTCATCCAAAGTGAGCTTCGCACCATCGATCGCTGTTATCGTTCGCTCTTCGGTTTCGAGCAGGTCGGTTCCGCCACCATTATCGCGACCAAGATGCGTGGCCGTGATGATGACTCGATCGCCGATTCGCCACCCACTCGTGGCGGACGCGTCTCGCGTCCGAGTCTCTCCGACGCGAGACGCGTCGACCACGACACTCGTGTCCCCTGTCTTCGCTGTTGCACCGAGCTTGACCCACGTCCGGCTAAGCGGCGCACCATGAAACTCCATTCGCCCGCCGCAGCAGACAATCGCCGGGCACGACTGCTTGTCTTGTCCTTCAAACGGCACGAGCCGAATCAGCGCCGTGTGTTTCGCATCAATCGGCTTCTCCGGAGTACCGACCAGCAGCGCCGGCCGCACCGCCCCGGCTGGCAACTCTTCGATATGAGCATCGCAATCAAAGCCCTCTTCGGTCGGCTCGTCCCCCGCTTCGACTTTCAACACACCGACGTTCAACTGTGTATCGCGATCTGCCACGAATGTCAGCGTCCCCGCGACGTACACCGCGCGGATCGGCGTTTCAGTCTTCACGTCGTAAACGACCACATGCCCCGGCTTCACATGCACGCGAGCACCCGCGTCCGGAACTTTGCCACCTTCCCAAGTGGCGGCCGCAGACCACGGGCCATTGTCCGCCGAGCGAGTCCACGGAGTCTCGGCTGCGTTCGCGAAAGTCGCTGGTGCGAATACGGTGCAGACAAGCAACGTAGCCACGTTCGCCAGAACGTGGGTCAATCGCCAACAACCCCACGTTCTGGCGAACGTGGCTACGGCTCGAAGGCCAATCGTGCGCATCGAATTCATGGCAAACTCGCTTTCGTAAGTTGGGGCTCGCGGCGGGATCATTCCCGTGTCACAACTTCATCCAGATTCAACAGCACATTCGCAGTGAGCGTGTATGCCGCCAACTCGGCGGGATCGAATGACACGCCAGCTTTGCTCTCACCGAGCACAATTAACTGTTTGGCTGCGTTCGCATCTTGCCGGAAGCGAACGAGGTCGTCATTCAATCCACCGACGAGCACTGCCAACTCTTCGTCGGTGGGAGTCCGCGAGGTCACTTGGCGGAACGCGAATCGAAGTCGAGCCTCCGGTGTCGCGCCCCCTTCGATCAACATTCGCTCGGCCAGTTTGCGAGCGGCTTCAACGTAGGTGATCTCGTTGAGCAGCGTCAGTGCTTGTAGCGGCGTGTTGGTGCGAGAGCGTTTGACAGTGCAGATTTCTCGGCTGGGAGCATCAAACAACAACATCGACGGTGGCGCAGCCGTTCGTTTCCAAATCGTGTAGAGCGTGCGGCGGTAGAGGCCATCGTTCGTGTCGTGCTTGTATCCACGCAAGTCGCCGTACTTCGAAGTTTCGTCCCACACGCCGTCGGGCATGTAGGGACGCACGCTCGGACCGCCGAGCTTTTCGACGAGCAAGCCACTGGCGAACAACGCCTGATCGCGAAGCGCTTCGGCTGAGAGACGTACTCTCGGCCCGCGCGACAGCAAGCGGTTGTCGGGATCGAAGGAGGGCGGAAAGGGGAGGGCGGAAGGCGGAGTTGGTGATGAAGAAGCTTCCGCCCTCCGCCCTCCCCCCTCCGCCATCGAAGATGCCTGCCGATACGTCGCGCTCATCGCGATCAACTTCTGCAGACGCTTCATGTCCCAGTCGGTCATGAATTCGACGGCGAGCCAATCGAGCAGTTCGGGATGCGACGGGTACTCGGCCTGCGAGCCTAAGTTCTCGGTCGTCTTCACGAGGCCGGTGCCGAAGAAGCGTTCCCACTGGCGATTGATCCACACTCGAGCGGTCAGCGGGTTATCGCGCGAGACAATCCACTTCGCGAGATCGAGGCGATTGTTCGTAGTTCCGCCTTTAGTTAGTGCAGCCTTCGT
>CAIJTL010000629.1 GCA_903823545.1 uncultured Planctomycetaceae bacterium | reverse complement strand
CGGCGCTCAACACGACGCTCAATTCGTGATGGAGATTGCGAACGAATGATTGTGATCGGCCGAGCGGATTCATCGGGGAAGGGTTGCTGAAGCGATTCGACGGTCAACGCAAGTGTCAACCAGCCATCGGTCGCCCTGAGGCTTGCGACTTGTAGCGACGGAGTTGGTCCGACATCGCTTGGTAGATTGAACCCTTGTGGAAGCAGCGTCGTTGGAATGGTGTTTGCCAATTGCGTTCGTGCGAGTGACTCCATCATCCCAACAAGCGAAATCCCTTGGTCAGCTTTTGCAAATTCCAATTTACCTGGATCAAATTGCCACGCGTTGTGCTGAGTCTTCCAGGTAAGCGGCACCGTGATTTCATCCTGCGCAAGTACGGTTTGCCCCGCGACTTCGATGCTCGCATTGACGACCAATGAGACCTGTCCGGCGGAAATACTCACTCGCATCGCGTTGCGATCAGCAAACCGAACGATCGGTGCGAACGGAGCTGCGGTCACGGGTTTTGGGTTCGTGAGCGTCAGCACTTTCCCGCCAACCTGATTGATAAACGTTTCAAAAGTTTTGCCGAGTTCTTGTTCCGAGAAGGATTTTCCTGCAATCGGAAGTCGCTGCAACGCCGAGTTCAAAACAGACTCGTGAATTCGAACGGTGATGGATTCCTCGCGTCCAAGGTCGTTGCTCAAGCCGACGAGCGGAAGCGACACGTTTGGTGTGTCATTCCAACTTCCCGAAACGAACATGTGAGAATCCGTTGTGCGAGTCGTCATTTTCGTTGGCCAGAATTCGCCGAAGCGAGCGAGCAAATCTTTCTTCAATAGTCGATTGAATCGTGCCAGTTGCAAGTCTGCTTCTTGGTTGAACTGCGGGCCGACTTGAGCAGAGAGATGGTCCGCCGTCTCTGCGTCTGCTTGAGGCCGAAGTCGCTCCGCCGTTGAGAGTGCAGTTCCCCGAGCGATTCCACCAAAGATCGGAAGGCCGTCCAGCTTTGTCTGGGCAGCGACATGCTCATTATGCACGTCAACCCAAATTTGCGGTCGGCGAGTTGATATCTGACGACCATCGAACATCACAGGCTTAATAGCGACGACGGCGTGTTTACCGAATGTGTTAACTGCCGCTTGACGAGTGACTCCCATTGTGTCGCTGAAGACGGTGCCTTGGAGGACGAGGTGGATCTCGGCTCGTTGCGCATTCGGACGGCAATCAACTTGAATGCGAGTAACCGTTGTTTGTCGACCGATCACGTCGGTGTTAGCAATCACGTCACGCACTTGTCCGTTTTCCGTGCGTTCCGTCGCCAATAAGCGGTTTAGCAGTCCTTCGGGAACGATCACATGCAGTGGAGCGCCGTCGGCATCGAGCACGGAAACATTCTTAAGCAGCCGTGGAGAGTCCGGCGTCACTGCGAGTTCTGGCGATGTTTCTGACAAGCCTGATCGCAATGTAGACCAAACAGGTTGGTGATCGGCGATGTCATTTTTGCACGCACATTCTGGCTCAACTGCT
>CAIJTL010000628.1 GCA_903823545.1 uncultured Planctomycetaceae bacterium | reverse complement strand
TGGTGGGCCGGCGCGGCGATGCGCCGCTGGTCCCACCCTACGTCTGTTGTTCAGAAGGCATCCGGTTGATGCCTTGGCGAAATTGGCTACGGTTTTGAAAGTCGTTCACTGCACTCTCGGCTGAAATCACCGAGTGTTGATGGTTTGAAGTTGGTCATTCCTCTGAAGGTCTCTTGACGCTTGTTGTCGGCATCCACTATCCCACCCGCCCCTCGGTTGCCGGAGTTCTCGGCGAACCGTTCTCCTTGAGGAGACAACATGTTGGATCAATGGGCCATGATGCAAAACTCTCAAATGGTGAATCAGCGTCGAGACTACGCGCGGCAGCGGCAGATGGGGATCGGCGATCTTCTGCTCGAAAACCGCATCGTGTTTCTCGAAGGAGTCATTAACGACGGCGTCGCGAATATGATCGTGATGAAGCTGTTGTTCTTGCAGTCGGAAAGTAGGACTCAAGACATCCATCTGTATGTCAATTCGCCGGGTGGATCGGTGACGGCGACGATGGCAATTTACGACACGATGCAGTTCATGGACTGCGCCGTGGCGACCTATTGCGTCGGGCTGGCTGCGAGCGGTGGAGCGATCGTGGTGGCCGGTGGCACGAAAGGCAAACGCTACATTCTGCCGCACGCCAAGATGATGATTCACCAACCGTATGGCGAAGTCGGCGGCCAAGTCTCGGATATCGAGATTCAAGCCAAGGACATTCTCGATACACGCGAAGTTCTCAACGGAATCCTCGCCAAGCACACCGGTCAGCCGATCGAAATTATTGCCAAAGACACGGATCGCGATCGCTATTTGTCAGCCATCGAAGCCAAGCAATATGGACTTGTCGACGAAGTGCTCAGCAAGGCGACACCTCCAACGTCAACTCCGACTCCGGAAGTGAAGCCAACGGTCTAAAGCATACAGCGAGCCGGAGGGCGTTAGCCCCCGGACAACAATTCAATAACAGGTCCGGAGGCTGACGCCGCCCGGCTCACCTGAGAGTTTTCTGCGACGAAAGAGAGTTTCCCATGTCGGTACTAGTTCCGTGGGTGGTTGAGAAGAGCGGCCGCGAAGAGCGGGTGATGGATATTTACAGCCGTCTGCTCAAAGACCGCATCATCATCATGGGGAGCCAAGTCAACGATGACGTGGCGAACTCAATTGTCGCGCAATTGCTCTTCTTGCAGTTTGAAGACTCGAAGGCGGACATCCACTTCTACATCAACTCGCCGGGCGGCTCGATCACGGCGGGCATGGCGATCTACGACAGTATGCAATACATCAACTGCGATGTTGCAACCTACTGCATCGGCCAGGCCAGCAGCATGGGTGCGGTCCTGCTCACAGCCGGCTGCGCGGGAAAGCGATTCGCTCTCCCGAACGCGCGAATCATGATTCACCAACCGCTCGCTGGTATGCAGGGAACGGCGACCGAGTTGGAAATTCATGCGAAAGAAGTCATCAAGGTGAAGCGCCGGATGAACGAAATCCTCATGAAGCACACCGGCAAGTCGCTCGACCAACTTGAGAACGATACGAACCGTGACAACTTCATGATGGCGTCAGAAGCCAAGGAGTACGGCTTGATTGACCACGTTCTCGAAAAGCTGCCCGTGAAGGCAGCGGTTTGATTCAAAATCGCCATTAACCCGAAGCGTCAGCGAGGGTGATTGTTTCACGACACTGAGAGCTCAATGTGTCTTGAAGCGTTCGCTCTCGCTGACGTTTCGGGTTAATGAGCGGAGGGCCATCAAGGATGAGGCTCACTCCACGACGTTTGATTTTCGGACAGGTCGCGGTCATGGCTGCGGGTCTGTTGTCGGTCGGCTGCGCAAGTCGTGGCAACATCGATGTGCTCGAAGCTCAGATGCGTCGCCAAGAAGATGAACTCCGGTCTCTTCACGCGCAGGTCGAGCAGACGAAGGCTGAACTCGTCGCCGCTCGACGACTCAACGAGTCACTGCAACAACGTCTAGTGCAGCACGCGAGCCACGAGGAAACCTTTGACCTCAACGAACTGCACTTCCGAGTGAAAACACTGACGATCAACCCGCTGCTCACGGGCGGTTTCGATCGCGATGGAAAACCTGGCGATGACCAAATCACTCTGGTCTTCACCCCCAACGACAACCAAGAAAAACCGGTCCGCCTGCCGGGGACCGTTGAGGTCGAATTGCGCGACCCTGCTCAACCGACGGAGCAACAGTCGCTCGGCAAATGGACCTTTGACGCCAAGCAAACCGCTGCCGCATGGCAATCAATCCTCGGCATATCCGCGTTTCGCTTTGAGCTTCCGTGGCAAACGCCCCCTCAAGCCGAAGACCTCGAAATGCAAGTCCGCTTCCATTCGTCTCACGGCGATCAGTTCGAAGCGAAGGGTCCGGTGAAGATCAGCTTGCGGTAGGACCATGTCAAGCGAAACCGGCGGGCCGTTGTCGCTTTCGCGTTGACCCGGTTCTGGCCGGTCTCCTGTCCGAGCCACATCCGCCCGACCGAAGGTCTCCCTGCATAGAACATGCTCTCTATGTTGCATTGTCGGCCATGGAAAACTGGAGGCCTGCGGTCATATGGTGGCCCGGTCAGGTGACCGGCCACAACCGGGTTACTTGCTTCGGTGAGACTCAGGCATGACAAATGTCGGGACGGAGTCCCAACCTACGCGAGATGAAAGACATTTGATTTATGCGACTGAGTTTTCCGAACGGCTTTGTGGCCGCTGTTGTGATGTTAATTGCTCAATCCGTAGTGCAAGCTGATGAGCCGGTGAAGCCGATTCGGGCGTTGTTGGTGACGGGTGGTTGCTGTCACGACTATGCCAAGCAGAAGGTCATTCTCAGCGAAGGGGTTTCTGATCGAGCGAATGTCGAATGGCAGATCGTGCAACAAGGGGGGAGCGCGACGAACTCGAAGATCCCGCTCTACGAGAACGCTGATTGGGCGAAGGGTTTCGATGTCATCGTTCACAACGAGTGCTTCGCGGAAATCAAAGAGCCGGAGTGGACTCAGCGAGTGCTCAAGCCGCATAAGGAAGGTCTGCCGGCGCTGGTCATTCATTGTTCGATGCACTGCTACCGCGATGGGACCGACGAATGGTTCAAGTTTCTCGGCGTGACGTCGCACGGACACGGCAGTCATTACGCGTTCGACGTTGTCCCGGTCGAAGCGAACAAATCGCATCCGATCCTCAAGAACTTCGGCGACAAATGGCGCACACCGAACGGCGAGCTGTACCTCATCACCAAGTTGTGGGGCACGGCCACTCCGCTCGCTCAGGCGATGAGCACGCAGACGAAAAAGATGGAGACCTGCATTTGGACCAACGAGTACGGCGAGAAGAAAACTCGCGTCTTCGGCACGACGATCGGACATTACAACGAAGAGTTTGAAGACCCGGTCTTCCTCGATTACGTCACGCGAGGTTTGCTCTGGTCGGTCGGCAAACTCGATGACCCACGCTATTCAAAACCGTTGAAGCGGACCGTCAAGAAAGTTCTGGTTCCGGTGAATCTGGCGAAGGGGAAACCTGCGAAGGCGTCAGCTTCACAGGACGGACATCCGCCGGAACATGCGGTGGACG
>CAIJTL010000627.1 GCA_903823545.1 uncultured Planctomycetaceae bacterium | reverse complement strand
CATCGGATTTACTCTTGTAGCCACGCTCGCCAGAGTTTGGGGGATCGAAAATGAAGCTGAACTACCCACGCTCTGGCGAGCGTGGCTACGCGTGGGGCAACGATTAATTCCGGACAAGGATCATCAATCGGTTGCAACGATGTGTTCGAGTCACTTGGGCCACTTCAGATGTCGGTGCAAAAAGTCGAACGTTCCTTCGGCTCGCATGCTGTGGCCTCCTTGGAAGAATTCGATTTCGGTGCGGTCGGAAATGCCGAGTTGGGCGTAGAGCCATTTGACCTTCGCGTATTCGTGAGCGACCCATTGGTCGCGACCGACTCGATCATGATGGCCGCGTTCCACCATGAAGGGACGCGGAATCATCAGATATGACATTTCGGCGTAGTCGAAGGTGTGGCCGAGGTTCCAATAGGGCATCTCCCATTCGATCGTCTTCATGAAGCTGAAGGGCTGATCGGTCGCGGCGACTTTTCGAGTCCATTGATTGAAGTCGCCGGAGCAGATCGAAAGGCAATACTTCTCCAACAGCGGCGGCACGCGAACGGCGGTCTCGCCACCGTAGCTCAGGCCGTAGAACGCGATGCGATCGGCATCCACAAAAGGTTGTTCGGCGAGCCAGCGGGTGATCTGGTCGTGCTGAGCGATGACGAATGAAAAGAGCGACGCTTTGATCGAGTTTGCTTTGCGGCTCAGCCAGCGATAATGATCCTCGCCGCGATAAAGATTGTGTGGCGCGAATGCGATGAAACCTCGATCCGCGAGCTTCGCTGCGACATTGCCGTAAGCGGTCGAATTCGTGTCGAGCATGTCACGCGGAATGCCATTGCGACCGTGCTGGCAAACGACGACGGGTCGTCGCTCGCCCGGTTTCAAATCCTTCGGCAAGACCAGGACTCCCCAAGCGATTAGCTCCGGATAGACGTCGAGCACGATGTCATACGCCGTCCACTTTTGTGATTCCGCAATCTTTCGCGACCGAGCGTTAAACGGCAGCAAGGGTTCGTTGTCGAATCGCCCCATCGCTTCGGAATAAAACTTTTCGCGGAACGGCTTTGAACCGGCGATGAACTTGTCTCGCGAATGAATGGGATGTTGTGCATCGGTGCTCCATTTGCCCCCGGCGAGTTCCGGCATCACTTTGTGCAAGAATGCGATGTCGCGAACGTGCTCCGACTTTTGGATGAGTCGTTGAACGTGCTCTTCCATTTCGGCGAATAACCGAGCGTGTCGCACGTTCGGGTCGAATTGCTTCCGTTGCTCCGTTGGAAGATGCTCGGACAACGGTGCGAGTTGCGGTACACCGAGCTTTGTCGCGAAAGCATTCACGGCGTCATCTGAGTACGGTGCAGAATCCGATTGCACAAGTCGCGGTGTTTCGAAGAGTGGCCCCGTTTGAACGCGATCGAACTCCTTACGGACGGTCTCGAACTCCGGTGTGTGCAACTCGCCTTTGTGGCCGACAACATCGGGGACCGCGCAATGCTCGATCACGACCGATCGGGGGAGAATCAGTCCGGCGATTTCCGCATCGCCGAATTCGCGAAGCAGGCTCCAAACGTTGCGATAAATCGGCTCGGACCAAACCTGTTGCCGAGAATTGAAGTAGCCGCTGACAAGTATCGCATCGACACGCTCATCGACGGCCGCCGTGTAAAACGCGACAAGGCCCCCTTCGTGATAGCCACAGACGCCGATTCTTTTCGTCGTGCCGTGTTGTTCTCGTAGCCAATCAAGCGCCGACATGACGATCTGTGATTCGTAGCCGATGACGTGTCGTCCCATATGAAAGGCTTGGCGATAAATCCATTCGCGATATGTCTG
>CAIJTL010000626.1 GCA_903823545.1 uncultured Planctomycetaceae bacterium | reverse complement strand
TTGCCCGTCGCGCTTACTGCAAGACAACAGACGGGCAAGAGTGCCCGTCCTACCGGAGTCAGCCACGTCGGCGTTGCATGGGGTTGTCAATGATTTGTTTGTTCTCGGTTGCGGGGTCATTCATAGTGAGCGGCTCAAAGCGAGCATTTTCGCTGGAGTATGCCGAGATGCTGCCGGTTTCGAGTCGGTAGATCCATGCATGCAACGCGAGTTCTCCGCGTTGTAATTTGACCGCGACAGCCGGGTGCGTCTGAATGTTTTCGATCTGCACCAGCACATGTTCTTGAACGGCAATCTCGACGAGATCATCCCCCGTCACACTGCCGTAGTTCTCCTGAATGATCCGGCGTGTCGTTTCGGCATGGTTGAGCCACGCACTCACCAGCGGCATTCCGGCCGCTTTTTCTGGATGCAGGAGCGCGTTCACAGCACCGCAGCGTGAGTGGCCGCAGATGACGATATCGCGCACGCCTAACGCTGCGACCGCGTATTCGATTGTGGCCGATTCGCCGCCGTTCGAGGCACCATACGGAGGGACGATGTTGCCCGCGTTCCGCAACACGAACAGCTCACCCGGTCCCGATTGAGTGATGAGGTTCGGGTCCACTCGCGAATCCGAACAGGTCACAAACAACGCACTCGGACTTTGCCCGGCGACCAACTTGTCAAAGAAGTCCCGTTCGCGTTGAAAGACTTGCGAGTGAAATTGATGCACGCCGCTGAAGAGTTCTTTCATGATGTGAGCCTCTCAGAATGTGGCGCACGCGGACCGCGTGCGTGTGTGAGAACATGATCGAAAACTAATGAACGCGAGCCGCGTGCGCCACAACTTCTTCGATAAGTGACTACGCCGCCTTCGGGACCAAAGTCGGTTGCGAAACACGAGCGGAAGATATGGCGATTTCTGAGTCGGACCGCCAGCGTTCAGCAGTCTCCCACGGAGGCAATGCGACCGATGGACGCGGCCAGTCGTGAGGCAGGGCTTCCACCTGGCTCGTTGACGTGAGCACGTTGGAAACGTGCTCCACGAGTTCGGTCGCGATCTCAGCCACCAACTGCGGCACCAGCGCGAGCTTTGTCGGCCACGCCGTGATGCAATTCCCTTCGCGACGAATCTGGACCGTTTCAGGCCGCTTGCCGCCGGGCATGATCGCTTCCGCGCGATCGACTCGGTACGTGCTCCATTCAACCGAAGACAGGTCGATGCCCGGCAACACGCTCATTAGTTCCTTTCGAGCGTTCGCCAGCTGCGTGAAGTCGTCCCACGCGACACCCTCTTCCGCGATCTGGCCACCGACTTGCCAAACGGTTCGGCCAGCGGAATCAACGTCTGAAGTGATCGTCACGCGCGTCTTCGCACCATCCACGCAATGTCCTTGAAAGTCTGGCAACGAACCGCGCAACATGACCATGTGCAGTGGACGACGCTGCATTGCTTCTTGATTCAATTGCACGCTGCGGCGTAACGCCGAGTTGCCCGCACCGGCCGTGAAGACAACGTATTGCGGTCGTAATTCGAGTGATTGACCATCGTCGCGGTGCAATCGAATCGAATTCACGTCTCCGGCCGCGCGGCATTCGAATTCCAACTGCTGTGGGTCGATTTGCAGCATCCGCTCGCGATGCCGAGTCGCGAGCATTTCAATCAGGCTCACTGTTGAAATCACTTGTTCGGGCAATCGAGCGACGGTTCCCGGACAGCCTCGCAGTAACTCCGGGCGATCGTCCGACGTGACCGATTGTGGAGAAACTCGCAGGCCAAATTGAGCCCCGAGCATTCCCAATCGAGATGACAGCGAATCCGTTCGCCACAAGAAACACTCGTCCGACCGACGTCGCACGCCGCTCAAATCGGGCTCGCTCCGGCCATCCAGACAATCGCGCCAAATAATGGGCATCTCACGAATGCTAGCCGCAGACTTCGTGAGTAATCCTTGCAGCGTGTATTTCAAGCCGCCGTGAATAATCCCTTGAGCGGCGACAGTCTGCCCGGTCCCCAAAGCGTTTGCTTCGAGCAACACCGCGTCGATGCTGCAACGAGTCAACTCGTCTAGCAACCACAACCCGGCGGCTCCGCCGCCAAAAATCACGACATCCTTGTCCACAAGCAGTCACTCCATTTGCCTGGGAACGTAGGTTGGGACTCCGTCCCGACCGGCTTTTGCAATGAGGTCGGGACGGAGTCCCAACCTACCTGTTACGTCACCCAAAATTCGGCGGCGTTCTAGTCACTCGCCGCCGAATAGCGGAAGACGAATATCGACATCGTTTAGAGCCGCTTCACCTTGATGTTCTTCCATTGGCACTTCGCACCTTTTGGCCAGCCTTGTCCGCCGTGGACTTGAACGGAAATCGAACCGGCTGCTCCAAGCGTTTCGGCGACTTTGGCTTTGTCGTAGTTCTTGGCTTCGAATTTATTGCCATCGAACTCGTTGACTTTCAGGCCATTGATCCATGTCGTGATGGCAGGAGGATTGCCGACGACTCGGACGCGAGCGGTATTCCATTCGTTGACCTTCCA
>CAIJTL010000625.1 GCA_903823545.1 uncultured Planctomycetaceae bacterium | reverse complement strand
TTTCCACTTCGTCGATCAGCTCGATGTGATCATCCGGCGTTTCCATCAAACGATCCCATGTGAACGGCGAAAGTGAGATGCTTGGATCGCTCGCTTCGGTCGCCCAAACAGAATTGCGTTCGAGGACTTTGACTTTCTTGCCCGCGTTTGCGAGATGCACTGCTGCATCGACGCCACTTTCGTAACCGCCGATGACAATGAAATCGTCGCCCGGCAATCGCTTCCAGGACTTCACCTGGCTGTTATGGACGCAATACTCAGCGCCTGGAAACGACTTGAGCTTCGGATATTGAAACTCACCAGCAGCCCAGATGACATGCTGCGCGACGATCGGTCCATCTGACGTTTGTAGTTCAAATCCGCAGCCGGTTTGTGGCTGAATTGAAATGACATCGATTCCGGTTTTGATCGGAAGCTTGAAGTAATCAACGACCGACAACAGATAGTCGGCGTATTGGTTTCCGGTTGGATGTTCGCACTCCAGCGTGAAGGCGGGAGAAGTTCCAATGGCAACGCTGTTGAGATCGAGAGTGCCAAACGAGTTCGACGGAAACGACGGGGTGATAAATCGCATTTCGCGCGGCCAGCGACGAAACGACCCACCGATCTCGTGTCGCTCGATAATCAAAAACGGTACACCGATTTCTTGTAATGCTCGTGCGATACCGATTCCTGCAGCACCCGCGCCAACGATGATGCACGGCCAAATGTTCGACGTACTCTTTTTACGTTTTGCCATGTGTGTCTCTGAACTTTGATGGATGCCCACGGTCGTCGGCAGGGCAGGGCGGGGAGTGTGTCGTTTCTGATTCAATGTCGCCAGCACCTCTGTTAAATGTCGCCGCTGATTGCCGAGCGAATCTCTCACGACTATCTTCCGCCGCTCATTCGGCATCCTCAAACGCTCGACACGGAGAATGATATGCGACAGTTGACGATCTTATTGGCAGTGGTCGGATTACTGGGCCTTGCCGCGACTTGGAAAGTGACCGGTGCTCCATCGGCAGGAACATCCACGACGAAAGAGGGGTTACAGATTCGGGTCGAGCCGAAAAACCCATTTACGAGCCTCGAAGTTAATCGACGCCCCAACAGCTTTCAGTTCGCCATCGTGTCGGATCGAACTGGCGGACGTCGTCCCGGCGTCTTCTCGCGGGCCGTTGAGAAGATCAACCTATTGCAACCGGAGTTTGTACTCTCGGTTGGAGACTTGATCGAAGGCTACTCCGAAGACCCAGGTGCTTGGGCGTTGGAGTGGAGTGAATTTGAAAACAAGCTCACTCGTTTGCAGATGCCGTTCTTCTTCTGCCCTGGCAACCACGACATCGCCAACATCCCAATGAGCAAAGAGTGGTATCGCAAGTTCGGTCGCAGCTATTACGAATTCCGTTATCAAGATTGCTTGTTCGTGGTACTCAACACCGAAGACGAACCGCAAAAGGATCGCGAATACTTCTTCAAACCAGAACAACGCGCATGGCTCAAGCAAACTCTCGACAACAACAAAGACGTTCGTTGGACCTTCGTGTTCCTGCACAAGCCAGTCTGGGCAATCAAGTCGAAGCTGCCCGAACACACGCCAGCAGCACTTGGTTGGGAAGATATTGAGGGGTCACTTCAAGGCCGCAAATACACGGTCTTTTCAGGCCACAATCACGTCTACGCGAAGACCACGCGAAACGACATGGATTACTACATTCTCGCCACAACAGGTGGTGCATCGACTCTAACGGGCCTGAAGGATGGCAAGTTTGACCACTTCGTTTGGGTCACAATGAAGGATAGCGAGCCAGTCGTCGCGAACATTCTGTTGGACGGAGTTGAAGACAAAAACATCCGGCTGCTACCGAAATAAGTTTGCAATAGTGTGAGGACTGGCTGCCGACAAGCACGACGCGACAGCGAGTGGTCGCACTATGTTGACCACTCGCTGGCGCGTCGTGCTTATTTGTGGGGACGGCGTTATCTCGTGCCGAATTCTAAAGTTTCCAGCGGAACCAGCATGTTGAGGTTTCCGGATCGGAAGC
>CAIJTL010000624.1 GCA_903823545.1 uncultured Planctomycetaceae bacterium | reverse complement strand
GGAGCACTGACGGAGTGACCGTGCGAAGATCTTCTCGGGCCACATGAAAACGATGATCGATGATCGCGAGAATCTTCGCAGCCAGAATCATCGCCTGCGCCCCACGTGGACTGCTGCCGTAACGAACAAAACGACGAGTCATCTCGGTGGCGTGCGGATCATCAGGATGAGTTCCCAACACAACTTGCACAGCAAAGCGGCGAATCTCGTCGGCGATCGGTATCTGTCTCGCAAGTTGTTGCATCTCACATATGCGTGCCCCGTCGAGCACCGGCGCTGCGTGCGGCGTGGCGATGTTGGTCGTTCGATCGAGGATTGATTCCAACTCTTCGAGCTTGGGAAACTTCACCAACTGCTTGCAAAAGAAACGATCAAGCTGCGCTTCGGGGAGCGGATAAGTTCCCTCCATCTCCAACGGGTTCTGCGTTGCCAAGACGAAAAACGGTTCCGGAAGTTTGTAGGTCTGTCCGGCAACAGTGACCGTGTGCTCCTGCATGGCTTCCAGAAGTGCCGACTGCGTCTTCGGTGTCGCGCGATTGATCTCGTCCGCCAGCACGATGTTGGCGAATACTGGCCCTTGCTGAAATTCAAATCGCTTCCGCCCCGCATCGTCTTCCAGAAACACATTCGTGCCGATCAAGTCCGCAGGCATCAAGTCGGGAGTGAATTGAATCCGCGAAAACTTCAGGCTCAGCGCATCGGCAAGCGTGCGTACCAGCAACGTTTTTCCCAAACCCGGTACACCTTCGAGCAACACATGCCCGCCAGCCAACAACGACAAGAGCGTCCCTTGCACGATGTCGTCCTGTCCGACAATCACTTTGCCGATCTCTCGTCGAAGTTTGTCAAAGTCTTCGCGAAAGCGGTCCAACTGTGTTTGTAGTGCTACGGAGTCACTCATACGCTGCGGTCTCCCATGATGAAGCGGGGAGGCAGTCTCATCGCACACTGGCTTTTGTGCAACACTCCGGTTCGGCCCTACGACCAACCGATTGACGAATTGGTGTGAGTTCAAACTGAGCCAACTGATTCAAGTTGCTTGCTACGGCGTTACCCCCAGTGCTGGCTTCTCGAACTTCACCCCTTTGCTGACGGCGTGATCGACCTTGTCGTAAATGTATTTCATCCGTTCTTAGTGCGGCAGAAAGTTCACGCGAGCCATCTCCTCGCCGAACTCGCGGACGCGGAAGTCGTACTCAATCTCGCGCAGGCAAGCTTGGACTTCCGGCGATTAACCAATCGGGCTTGGTGGAATTCATGGCAGACAATCCTCATTCGAGACAAACGAAGTGGGCGGTAATGTCTGGCAACCAGTCTAACGCACCGGAGGCAACCAAGGGTGAGGTAGCGGCTCGCGCATCGGCGACGATACCGATCGATCCTGAAATCCGCAGCGGACGTTGTGGCATCAGCGTTACAGCGTGATCGACACGAGGCCGGTGCTGAGTCAGTAAATCTGCCACATCCGCAGAGGTGTCATTCTTCGCCGCCATGAATTACTTGCGAACTACGGCTTCGTACACTCGCATGCGGATATAGTCCAATTGCTGCCCCAAAATTGTTTCGCTGAGTGTCGGATGCGGGTGGATGCAGTCGGCGAGGTCGCGGGCGACGGCGGCGGTTTCGACGGCGCGATTACTGTAGTCCGGACGCCTACGTCCGGACTCGCAATATTTGGTTTTGTTGATTGTGATATTGGACGTGACCGGACGTGGGCGTCCGGTCTACGGACGACTTCGATTTCTCACGTCGGCTACTCCATGTTTATTCGCCCGCCGCCACCTGGATTTCGCGGACTACACCCGGACTTACCGATCCGCGTTTATCAACGCAATCTTCCGCACTGGCGGCAAGACGGAGCGACCTATTTCGTCACGTTCCGTTTGGCGGAAGCTTTACCGCAAGAGAAGCTGCAATTCCTCCAGCGTCTGAAAGCTGAATGGGAGCGAACATCTCCGCAACCGAGAACCGAGAAAGATTGGGAGAACTACGCTCGGCAAGTCACCAACTCTGTCGAAAGATGGTCGGATGAAGGCTACGGCGAGTGTTGGTTCCGCGCAGCTCGTTGGGCCAACGAGCTTCACGAGCGACTGTTGCACTTTCATGGGCAGCACTACTCGCTCGGCTGCCATGTCATTATGCCGAATCATTGTCATGCCGTGATTCGACCGTTCGATGGCTTTGAACTCGAAGCCTTGTTGCAGCCGATGAAGAGCTTGACCGCCCGGCACATCAACGAGTCTCTGGGTGAGACCGG
>CAIJTL010000623.1 GCA_903823545.1 uncultured Planctomycetaceae bacterium | reverse complement strand
TCGAATGGGCGATCCGACAACGCCACCTGCTAATGGTGCACGAAAAAGATCGAAATCCGTTTCATCGCTATTTCGAGCAGTTCGGTTCGACGCGAAATACAAAAAATTGCCATCTGGAGAAATGACCGGACTTCGTTCGTGGCTCAGCGACGAATTGATCGCAGTCACCGATTGAGGCGCGGACCAATTGTCGCTGAGTGTGGCACGATGCGATTCAAAAATGTCCGCCGTTTCTCCAGATGTCTTCCGAACAAAATACAGAGTTAGGCCATCGGAACTGAGAGACGGGTCGAACTCATCACTCTCCGAATTCAGCGTTTCTCCAGCGTTTTTTGGCTTGGTCCAGTGATCTCGCACGCGAGACGATTCGTAGAGATCGAACCCGCCACGAGTTCCCGAGCGATTTGATGCCAGCAGCAGCGTCTGTCCGTCGGCGGCAATCGTCACTCGGCGATCGTCGTCAACGCTATTGAGTTCGCGAACTGGCTCTGCTCGGGACCATCGTTCGCCGTCTCGGCGAGCCAACATTATGTCCGCTCGCTGCCCTGGGCGTGAGCGAGCGAAATAAAGCGACTGGCCTTCATCTGCGAGGCATGGGCCAGACAACTCCGTCTCGTCAGCCAACGGTCCCTTCGCGGCCAATTCACTCAATCGTCGAGCCGTCCGAAACGCCAACCGCCCATTGGGTTCGTCTGCCGAATCCGTCGTTGAGTTCTTTCCAACTTCTCCAACGACGACGTCATGCAACGTTGGTCTTGGTAACGACCAAGCCAATGCCAAAAGAGAAACGACTAACAACATCCAGCGTCGGCGAGGACGCGGACTTTGTAGGACGGACTTCTCAGGCTTCGTCGAAGACATCGTGAGGCACCACAAGCGTTTGAGCGAATCGAACGATTGCGGCCATTGAAGAGGCTTCAGAAGTCATCCGCAAGTCGGATCAACGAAAGCGTTCTTATTCTCTCTCGCTCAATTTGTGATCCACTTGTTATCGGCGTAACAACACCGCTTCGACTTCAGCCAACTGATCGGGGGTGTTGACTCCCATGGCTTCTTCGATTGTGAGTTTTGATGCGGCGACGACGGTGTGTCCTTCTGCTTTGAGAATCGCAGGGCAGTCAGTGAGGTAATACTCGGCCTGGCTGTTATTCGGGCGAATCTTTGTGAGAGCCTGAAACAGCAACTGACTCTCGAAGGCGTAACAACCAGTGTTGATTTCTTGGATCGCCGCTTCTTCGGGGGTTGCGTCCTTCTGTTCGACGATTCGTAAGAAGTCGCCAGAAGGGCCGCGCACGATTCGTCCGAGTCCGAAATTGTTTTCCGTAATCGCTGTTCCAATGACACTCGCCGCCTGCCGTTCGTGCAATTCCGCCAGTAATCCAGCCAATGATGCGCCACGCAACAACGGAGTGTCTCCGGCCAATACAAGCGTTGGTCCATCATGATTCGCGAGCTGGCTCGCGCACATCATCACGGCGTGGCCAGTCCCTTTTTGCTCGGCTTGCAAAGCGAACTCCACATCGGGAAATCGCGACAGCGCCGCTTTGACGATGTCGGCTTGATAGCCGACAACCACGACAATCCGTTTGACGCCTGCCGCACGCGTCGCATCAAGAACATGCTCGACCATCGGACGTCCGCAGACAGGATGCATGACTTTCGGCAACTCGGACTTCATCCGAGTTCCTTTGCCAGCGGCGAGAATGATTGCGACAGGATCGCTCATCGAAAGACTTTCTCTATTTCTTCTATTTCTTCTTCTTCTTGATTCATCCGCCTGAAGCATCTATTGGGTTGGAGGAATGTGGACATGCCGTTCTCCTTGGGAGTTGATGAAACTTTCCTTGAGGAGACAACGCAGCATGTCCACAGTCGCTTTGTATCATGGGTTTGGAGTTCGTGGCT
>CAIJTL010000622.1 GCA_903823545.1 uncultured Planctomycetaceae bacterium | reverse complement strand
CTTGCTTCGCCGAAATCAGATTGCCGAAGATGCCGCCAAACCGAATCAGTTCGCCGACAGCCCAACATGGCTGCAACGGGATGTCCGTTACATCGGGAAACTCCGCTTGAAATAACAAACGAAGCTTTTCAGCCAACGTGAGGACTCGCGGTCGATCTTCGTCCCAAGCTCGATCCTCTTCTTCCTCTTCTTTTGCTGCCCCAAGTTCGGCATTGGTTGCGAGTCCGCGGCTGATTAACTCCGGATGCAAGACTTCCAACGCGAGCGGTCCGAGCGGCAAGAAGTCTGGTCGTGGGACTCGAAAGTATTTTGCAGCCGATCTCGCGATTTCGAGCACGCTTTCAAACGCCTGGATTCGTTCTTCGCGATTCGCTTTTCCAAGGTGCTCGACCAAAAACATACCGTAGATCGGGTTGATGCTACGAAAGGTCAGCAATTGCTCGAGCCGCTCCGTCGGGATCGCTCGTTCCGCACGATAGGCATCCTCAGGACGTGCCTCAGACGCGACGACCTTACCTTGTTCGGACGCTTGCTTGATCAATAGCTTTGCCGCACTCGAAGGCTTGGAACTCGAAGCCTGAGATGAAGCGGGGAGTTCCAATTTCAAATTGCCACGGCCTGATGCTTCTGAGCTTAACAGGTTTCCGAAGGACAGATTCGAAACTTTAGACTCAGACTCATTTTCGTTGGACCGCTCATCCGTCGATACGACCGGTGGAATGTTGAGCTTTTCGACGATCGCGCTTTCTCGCTTCGGCGGCTCTGGCTCCAATGTGACGTAACCGCCTGCCCACAGCGACAGCAAGCGGTTATCGAGTTCCTTCTGAGCCGCTGCAACGTTTTTGCCGTCGAGCAATCGCTTGCCGACGAAGTCTCGCAACCGAATGACATCGGGAGAAATTCGCAACAAGTACGCGAGCAATCGCCACGGCAACGGCCCTTGACTCGACAACTTACCGGGCGGAGCGGTCTTGAGTTTTTCAAATTGCTCCTGCGACCAATACTGCTCCGTTGATCGCCGAGTCGGCATTTTCTTTTTCATCGCCTTCTTCGCGCGAATCAGCAGCGGGTCTTTCGTGTCTTCGGGAATCTGGTCGTACTTTTCTTTCCAGCGCAGGATTTTGACATCGTCTTCGTGAGCGAGCGCGTAAACGAAGCCCTCTTTGTCAAACTGTGGTCGCCCCGCGCGGCCGAAGATTTGATGAGCGACGCTCGACTCGACGATCTTCTTCTTGCCCGGCGGTCCCTTCATCAGCGCGGTCATGACGACCGATCGAGCGGGCAAATTCATCCCTGCTGAAAGTGTCTCCGTGCAAACCACGACTGACAGCAGCTTCTGTTGAAACAATTCTTCGACGACTCGCTTGTAGCGCGGCAACAGGCCTGCGTGATGAACTCCGACGCCGCGCATCAACATCGCTTTCAGTTTCGTCCCGGCTCCGCGACTCAAATCGTAATTCTCCAACGCCGCAAGAAGCCGCTTTTGCTGACCATCCGAAAGCATCGACTTTCCCTTGAGCTGCTCCGCAACATCCCAGCACTCGTCGCGATTGAAACAAAACACAAGTGCCGGAGTCCGCCGCGATTCGTCATCGCCCGAAGCCATCCACTCCAAATGGTCGTTGAGCAACATATCGGGAATCCATTGATAGCTCAGCGGCACGCGACGTTCGGTCCCCTGCACCAAATCCAGCAAGCGCCCGTGTGCCCGCTGCATCCACAGTGTGAAATCAACAGCGTTGCCGACCGTCGCAGACAGCAACAACAACCGCGTGTGCTTGGGCAACATGCCGAGTGACAATTCCCACACAATGCCGCGTTCTGGATCGGCGAAACTGTGAAACTCATCCATAACGACAGCGATGACATCCGTGAAATCGAACGCTTCCGCATGCAACAAACGATTGAGCAGAATCTCTGCGACGACGACCAAAACTTTCGCGTCCGGATTGACTCGGCGATTACCTGTGACGAGTCCAACGTCGTCTGCTTTAAAGCCCCAACGTACTGCAG
>CAIJTL010000621.1 GCA_903823545.1 uncultured Planctomycetaceae bacterium | reverse complement strand
CACCATCTTTCCGCGATTTTCCAATTTCTCTTTCAATCGCTGACCGCATTTGCAACGAAATCGGATCTCTCCTTTTTCTTTTCCGCCACGCTCATCCGCCTGACGCTCCCACGCTGCCTCTGCCACTTCACGAATCGTCGCCACCAAGGTTTTTGGCGAACACGGCTTCGTGAGATATCCATCGGCACCGAGCTTCGATGCGAGCTGTTGAGAGGCTTCGAGTTCGATCTCTGTGTAGATCAGGATCGGCAGATGACGGTCTTGCTTCTTCAATCGCTCACAAATTTCAAACCCGCTTTCGCCAGGAAGGATTAGCTTCAAGAGAACCAAGTCAGGACGTTGCATTGTGATCCCGCCGTGAACTTGGCCACCGTCTTTGAATACCTTCACTTCGAGTCCGGCCGCTTCGAGAATTCCTCTCGTCTCACGAGCCGCGTCCGGATCGTCCTCCACAACCATGATGTAATGCACCGGCGCCGACTGCTGACCAACGTCGCCTGATTGCAAAATGCCACGCGCCATAATCGAAGACACAATCAAACAGGGAAAAACCGAGCTGAGACAAACGAGAACGTATCTCGGAAACCATCAGACGTAGAGGTCTCCCATCGACGCGACGACTACGTTAATTCCCGTCAAAACGACAATAGAATCGCCAAAATCTGCGAGAGTATGTCTCGCATTTTTCGGTCCTTCAATTGGCGACTTGGCCACTGGATGGCAAGTTCGCGAACGATTGTCCTGCCTTTGCCGGATGCCCTTTGAGGAACTCGGCTGTCGGCATGACTCGCTTCCCTTCAGGCTGTAGTTGTTCGATGACAATTGCGTCGTGTCCCGCCTTCACAATCAACTGCCCCAAAGACGACGCGAGGATTGTGCCCGGCGCGACTTCGCTGGCATCGGCGATTGCACTGACTCGCGACACAATGACTCGTAGTGGCGCTCCTTGTGGGCGTTCCCAAAACGAAAACGCCTTCGGCCACGGTTGCATCGCTCGAACATGACAGGCGATTTGATCTGCCGTCCGATGCCAGTCAATTTGCCCATCGGCTTTGCTGAGCCGTCGAGCGTATGTCGACTGCGAGTGATCTTGTTCTTGCGGCATCACCGTTCCAGAGTCGATTTGATCGACGACTCGCAATAACACGGGCACCGCCAGCTGCGCGAGTCGTTCTTCAAGCTCTCCCGACGTTTCATCGGGACCGATTGGAGTTCGCTCGATCGTCAGCACGGCACCAGCATCGAGTTCGCGAACGATTTGAAAAATCGTGATGCCAGTTTCAGACTCACCGTGCCACACGGCATGTTGAATCGGCGATGCTCCGCGATACTTCGGCAGGATCGAAGCATGCACGTTGATCGCTCCGAGCCGCGGTGTTTTCAGCAACTTTGTCGACAAGATCTGACCATAAGCAGCGACGACGTACAAATCCGCCTGCCAACTCGCGAGCAATTCCAACGACTCTGCCGCGCTCGCTTTCTCCGGTTGAAACACCGGCAAACCCCGTTCGAGCGCCAATTCCTTCAGCGGATTTCGATGCTGATGATGCCCCGCACCGGTCTTATCCGGTTGAGTCACAAGCCCGACAACATTGTGTGTCGAATCCAACAAACCTTGAAACGTCGGCAGCGCAAACGATCCCGTTCCCAACATGGCCACACGCAAACTCACAAGGAACCTCCAAACCCAAACTGAATTGGTGAGCCGGGAGGCGTCTGCCCCCCGGACAAACAGGCGAAAAGTCCGGGGGCTGACGCCACCCGGCTCACCCTAAATCGATCATTCACTACCGTGAGATCGCACGTCACTCCACAAACAAAAACTCATTCGCCGCCAATAATGTGCGACAGAAACTTCGCCACGCGGCGATTCGTTGTTCGTTTGCGGTTGCTGTCGGTTGAGTCGAATCTGCGAATTGCTGGACGAACTCTTTCGCGCGTGCTATTTCCGATGATGACGGCTCCCGTTGAAATGCCAACTCATACGCGCGACGAACTCGGATATCGTCATCCACATTCGTCATCGCGACCAACTTCGTCGCCAGTTCGCGCGACTGTTCCGCGACGAGCGAACTATTGAGCATGAACAGGGCCTGTGTCGCAATCGTCGTCGAATCGCGTTTTCCGTTGAGAACACTCGGTTCGGCAAAATCGAAGACTTGGAATAACTCGTAAAGCGCACTGCGGATAACCGGGAGATAAACCGACCGTCGATTCGAGTTGTAGATGTTCGGAAAATTGTTCGCCGTGCTCGTCACATAAGCTCGGTTCTTCGACGGCAACAATGTCCCTCCCATTTCGTTATCGAGCCGACCACTGACAGCCAACAACGAGTCACGAACCGCTTCGACTTCTAATCGACGGCGATTTCGTCGCCACCACAATCGGTTGTCAGGATCTGCGAGGAACGACTCTTCGCGGTAGGTCGTCTGCATTTGATACGCGGACGAAAGCATGATCGCGCGGTGCAGAGTTTTCATCGACCACGAATTTCGAGAGTCACTCCGTCCGACAAACTCTCTCGACAACCAATCGAGCAACGCTGGATGTGTCGGCTTGTCACCGAGCAAACCAAAGTTATCAGGGGAGCGAACAAACGCCTCGCCAAAATGTCCTTGCCAAATCCGATTGACCGCAACACGCGCAGTCAGCGGATGCTTCGGGTCCGTCAGCCAGCGAACAAACTCAATTCGCCCGCTGCGGTCGTTGGGCAAACCGGCAACTTGATCTCCACCAAAGATTCGCGGAAACCGACGAGGCTGACGCTCCTTGGCAAGCGTCGTGTGATTGCCGCGAAAGTGAATCGGCAAGTCCTCAATCGTCCCCTCACTGACCGCCATCACTTCAGGCAACTGCGGCAACGCGGCCTCCAGTTGCTTCACCTCTTCACGACGTTGCTGCAACGCCGTCTTTTTTTCGGCAGTAAAATACTCTTCAGCACTTTTGGGAACCGCAAAAGGAAAACCCTCTGCCATATTGAAAAGCAACTTTCGCAACGCTTCTTGTCGAGAGTTCGGCAATTCTGTTGTCGCTTTCCCTGTCTCGGTCCCCTTCAGTTCTTTCCAAGCTGCCATCACTTCAGACAGTTCCGTACCCGTCGTTTCGGCAAGCGACAGAAGTTGCGACACCAACTCCTTCGTGTTTGTCGTTTCGGTCCTTGTTGTCTCCTCTGCACTTTGAATCGACTTCAGCAAATCACGCCAATCAGTGAGTAATGTGTTCGAATCATCGACCGACTTTTCGAGATATCGTTTCCATTGAGAAACAAACGCAGGGCGAAGATCAGTCGCGGCAACTCCGACTGGCGAACCGCTTGTCGCAACGCGCGCGATCAACAACTTGTCGATGTGTGGCAACGGTTCGTGACGATAGAGTCGCAAGACATTCGCACCTTCTTTGAATGCGTAATGTCCTTCGATGTGCCAGCGCTGCGTGTCCGGGTTCCACGAGCCGGTCACTTCATTGAATGCATCCGGCTTGATGACTTGTCCGTTGAGCGAAAGCTGAGTCGGCCTCGAACCAGCCGCCGCGTATCGCGTTTCAATTTGATACGTCCCGACAGGAACGTTGATGTCGTACTCAGCAACCCATTCGCCGTTGCCATTGCTGAGAATCACGCCGATTCCTTCGCCATAACCACTCTTCAACTTCAACGCTGACCCACGTTGATAGTCTTCCGCTTCGATAACTCGCACACCTTCCGGCAGCGGAGCATTCTTGTCGGCTCGTTTGTCGAACTCATTGCCGAATGTTCGCGTTGTTCGTTCGAGGTACATTTCACGGGCTGCCGCTCGAACATAATCGGCCACACGAGTTCGCACTTCCGTCAGCAATACTTCGTTCGCAGTCGCAACGAGCT
>CAIJTL010000620.1 GCA_903823545.1 uncultured Planctomycetaceae bacterium | reverse complement strand
CTTGTTTGGGTGATTCCCGACAGATGCTCAACGATTCAAGTTCGTGTTCAACGCCCGGGCGGTGCATTCATGGCATACCAACGACGAACGTCATCTTCGGTGAGATGATAAATCTCGATTGATGCACCGCAGCGATGCCTCGGCTCGAATGCTCCGAAGTAAGCGAACTCGCCAATGTTGAGTTGCCGCATTCCGCCACGACCGTCCCTCGCACCATGCGGGCGACCCATCACAAAGTTCACACTGACCGAGTGCCAGCCCGGTTGAGGAGCACCGCTCGGCGGCAACGTGTAACGAATCCCCAAGGCTTCGGGAGGCATGGTCCCGAAGTAAGCTAACGTCATCGACGGGATCGGGTGCTCTTCCAAGAAATGCTTCAACTCATGTAGGTCTTGACCCCAATCCAAATTGGAATCGAGCAAATGGGCTCGACCCCCTTCGACTCCACCAGCCAGTTCATTGAAGTAGGCGATGTATTCCGGATGGACTCGCCAAGGATCGCAGACGAAGAGGAGCAACAGCACCGCAACCTGACGGCGTCCGAAACGCGGCCATTCCCAATCAGCAGCGATTTCGCCAATTCCTAAAAACATCAGCGGCAGCGCGGGCAAGATGTATCGCACCCCCAATTGCATCCCCGAAGTGCTCGCCATTCCAATCAACATCACTGTCGGCAAGAGCAACATCAAGCGACGCCGTATCAAGCAAACACGCAAGAAACTTCCAACGACGGCCCACAGCAACAAAGCCTGCGTTGAATGCGGCAGCTTGTAGACCAGAGTCATCAAGTAGTAATGCGGAAACTTCGACGCACGCCATTCCATGTCGAGAAAAACGGGATGATCGGCCTCCATGATTGCCTTTTGGCGGTCGACTCCGATGACGAAGTCACTCGGCAACGGAACGGGCAACGACGCCAGCAGTCCGAATCGACGTTGCCAGGTTCGAGCAGACAGGCTCGCGAAATCAAAGCTCTTCAGCGAGGTGCCTGTGCCATGAAACAGATAGACCGCGTTCAAGCTCAACAGCGCCGTCAGCAGCAATACGCTCCAACGTTTCGTCGCCGTTTTGTGGTCCATCGGAAGAGCTAACGGATTTCGCCAGCGCTCGAAAAACCAAACTGCGATCAAGCAGGGTAGCAATAAGACGCAAGTAAATTTCGCGGCTTGTGCGAGTCCGAGTACTGCGCCGACGGCGATTGCTCGCACGAGTGTTGGTTGCTTTGCGAATCGCCAGCCGACATACAACGTCGCAATCCAGAACGCGGCACCTCCAGCGTCCGTTGTAACGAGCGATCCATGAGCGGTGATGTTCGGGTCGCGCGACCAAAGCCACGCGACCAAGCACGCACTCCACGGCCCAGACCATTCCCAGGCCCAGCGAGCCAGTAATGCTCCGGCGGCGCACGTCAGCAAGACGATCGGAATTCGTGAAATGAAAACGTATCGATCGAAGTTCGCGGGATTGGCGGCGAGAAACTCATCGCCAAATCGACCTAGTTCTGAAGTTGGTTCCGTGCGAGGCGATTCGGCACCGGTCAACAACAGCGGCCAGGTGGCCCACATTCGCAAAAGCGGAGGGTTCAGCGGCTCAAGGTCGAAGCGGCCGGTTTTCCAATTCAGCAGGCCGACCGGAATGTGCCAGTACTCGTCGTGAGTAACCGTCAAACGCGACGCCGCGAGAGTTCCTGCAACAAGCTGGCTCAGCAGCAACGCGGCAATAATGCCGATGGCGAGCCGGTTACGTCGGTTTGTCGGCTGTTCGATCGCAGGAATCGCCACAACGATTGGTTTCCTCAAACTTGTCGTCCCGTCGCTCTACGACCCGGTCACATCGGGTTTTGCGACGAACTTCGCCGCGCGGCGGTATAGTCGCAGGCGGGGATCGCCACAACGCTCGGATCATCGCTGGAATTCCAAGAGATCGGCGATTAGGCTTCTCGCCCCTGTGCGGCTGCCTGATTGAGCAGCCGGTTTCGTTTTGACTTCCCGCGAACTCGCGGTGTTTTGACCGAATACGTGCCGTCATGTCGAACTTGAAATCGCAAGCCATCGCCGGCGTTTCCGCTGGCACTGAAACGCAACTCTTGACCAAGTGGCCTTCGATTGCCGCGATGGGTCTGGGAAAATTTCTGGGACAAATCTTGGAGATGATCCCGATTCGGATTTTTGGCTTGAAGATTTCCAACTTGCTCTTCGGTCTCCCGCTCGCGGGACCAGCAGTTGCGTTGTATTTCGCTCAAAAGGTCATCGGCGAACGGTTCACGATCACAACGAAATCCGTGCAACGCTGGTCAGGACTCGGCGGTCGGATGATGCAGCGCGTTGAGCTGGCTGACATCACCTCGATGCAGGTTGCTCAGCAGCCAGGCCAAGAGTTTTATCACGCGTCCGACCTGTTGATCTTGAACGCCAAAGGTGACGTCGTGATGCGGCTCGAAGGTTTGCCGCACGCCGAAATCTTCCGCGAAAACATCACCAAAGCACGCGACGCTTCGATGCAGGTGCAGGCGTCATTGGCGACGATTAACGCTCGGAAGTAGTCGTTGGACACGATTGATGGGAAGAATGGGATTCATGGGGATGATGAATCTCAGAGAGTTGCCAGTTTCCTATCGATCACATTCTTCCCATCAACTGCCGCCCCGCTCGCCTAAGTGCTCGCCGTTAATCGCCAAGAATTCGTCGCTCCAGTGGTATTGATCCAACAGCCCTTCAGTGCTGTGGCCCATTGCGCGATATGCTGCGTAGATGGCTTCGATCGTCGCCAATCCAGCGGATGGGTCGTCGAAGACTTTAGAAACGCGCGGGTAGGCTGTTTGCCATTTGGGAAGGCTGCGAACAGGGATGTGAGCGTATTTCTTTTCCATCCGCTCGGCGAGTCTCCAAGTCGCATCAATGACGAGCAGGCCGTTTGCAGAATCGGCTTCGGTCAAGAGTGGTCCGCCGATTCCGAGTCGGACGTAACCATCGAGCGATTCCGGACCGTCATCGGGATACGTCCAAAAGATGAATCCCGCCCGCTCGCGCAGTGGTTCCACCGAGCACTTCTTTCGGTTCTCGCGGCGGTGGACGACGATAATTGTCGGCGGATGATCTGGCATGAGGCGAATGATTCACGTTGTTAAAACTAACTCGAACCGTAAGCGTGGGCGAACGCGGCACGGCGATTGCCAATGAGAGGCTTGGGGAGCAGTCGCCCTCGCTGACACTTCGGGTTAGTGTGTGCGCGGTGGCAATAGAGTGAATCGCCAAGGGGATCGCAAGGTGGTGGGCGCGGAGATTATTCGATGATCTTGTTGCTCTGCCCCGAATGTCTGCAATGGCGCGAACCTCGCGACGCGTCGTGTCCGATTTGCAATGGTCGGCTCGACCAATATCTGCCCGACTTAATGCATGAAGATGTTGCAAGCGGGATCGGCGATTGGGTCGACTGCCTCGGTGAATGTGACGTGGTTCGTGCGACATTGCCGAGACGTGGGTTGCTGCACCTGACGACGAATGGAATGTTGTTTGTGCCGCATCGATCCATTGTGTTTTCATTTGACGTTGAATCGCCGCCGCCAGCGTCATTAACGGCACGAGTGTTGTCAGCCCTTGCGATGCCTGTCCGAAAGCTCCACGCTTGGTTGATGAAAGAAGATGGAGCGATCGTTGCCGGGTCATCACGACCGCTCAAAGTTGACGGACATGACCGGTTCGCGTTGGCAGACTTATTGATGAGCGATCCCGGCGTGTTATTTGTGGATCGATCGTCGATCGTCACTTGGCGTCGGCAGCGACGTCGTTGGGAATTCCTGCGATCGGATGCTCGCTGGTTGCCGGAAAAATTTTCACCGCGAGGACGCGATGGCGTCTTGCGACTTCAACAATGGCTGGAGAACACTGCGTGTCTGTTGAATCCATTAACCCCTTGAATGAGTTTCTCGATTTGCTCCGTGATGCGCTGTCACGAGATGTCTGCTGGGGGATCACCCTCAGTCAACCACATCGCAAGGTGGGGGAGAACCCATCTGAAGCGACGACGAAGCTTTCATTCCGACCAATCGAACTGGCTGGCGAACGGCGATATCAACTGGCCGAACGACGTGGCAATCAAGAGTTTCATCAAAACCTGGCGGCGGAAAAGGTCATTGCGCGGGTGACCGAAGAACTCGGCTCGCGGTTCTTTCAAGGGGATCTGTTTACTGACGAGGCGGATTTCTCGGCGCGCATTCGTCATGACGGCAACGGACAATTGGGCCGCCGACGTCCGTCGAAATCCGCTCCGGTCGTCGAACATGATCGACGTAAGAAATACCTGATTCCCGAAGGTCGACCTTGTCCCTTTCTGACCGAGATCGGAGTCATGACTCCCGCCGGTCAGGTGAAGGCGGCCAAGCAGGCGAAGTTTCGACAGGTGAATCGGTTCTTGGAGTTCGTGGACGAAATCCTTCCCGAGTTACCTATCAGCGGTCCGTTGCGAGTGATCGACTTCGGTTGTGGTAAGAGTTATCTCACGTTCGCTCTGCATTACTTGCTGACCGAACTGCGAAGCCGCGAAGTCGAAGTGATCGGGCTTGATCTGAAAGCGGATGTCGTCAATGACTGCCAACGGATCGCTGACAAGCTGGAATGCAAAGGTCTGCGCTTTGAAGTGGGTGATATCGCGGGGTACACACCGAATGGTCATGTCGATCTCAGCGTCTCACTGCACGCCTGCGATACCGCGACCGATGCGGCAATCGCTCAAGCGATTGGTTGGCAAGCGAAAGTCATCTTGGCTGTCCCATGTTGTCAGCATGAAGTCGCCAACTTGATGCCGACCGAACAACTTCCGGGCTTGTTGCGGCACGGCATCCTTCGCGAACGATTCGCTGCACTCGCAACGGATGCCCTGCGTGCGGAGTATCTCGAAACGGTCGGTTATCGGACTCAAGTGATCGAATTCATCGACCTCGAACACACACCGAAGAACCTGCTGCTGCGAGCGATCCGGAATGAAGGTTCGTCGAAGCCCGCATCACGCGACCGGTATGAACATCTCAAATCGCAATTGGGGCTGAGCGATTTCGCGTTGGAGCGATTTCAGCAACCGCGTTGAAGCGACAACGACGGTCAATAGAATTCGTCCCGCTTCACTTATCGAGATTTCAACACTTGGATCGTCATTCAATGGCAGCAGTTTCTTCAGCGGTTTTGAATCGGATTCATCAAGGCGATTGTGTTGCTGGCATGAATAAATTGCCGGAAGGCTCGATCGATCTGGCTTTTGCCGATCCGCCGTTCAACATCGGTTATGAGTACGACATCTACAAAGACGTCAAAGAACATCAGCATTATCTCGATTGGTCGCGTGAATGGATTTCCGCCGTGCATCGAGTACTCAAGCCGACCGGAACGTTTTGGTTGGCGATCGGTGACGAGTACGCGGCTGAACTCAAACTGCTCAGCCAAGAAATCGGCTTTCACACTCGCAGTTGGGTGATTTGGTATTACACGTTCGGAGTGAACTGCAAATTCAAATTCAGCCGCTCACACGCGCATTTGTTTTACTTCGTGAAAGATGCTGCGAAGTTCACGTTTCGATCGGATGAGCCAGAGAATCGCATCCCGTCAGCGCGGCAACTGGTCTACAACGACAATCGAGCGAATCCGAAAGGCCGATTGCCTGACGATACGTGGATTCTGCGACCGCAAGACCTCGCCGATTGTCTGACACCGAACGAAGACACGTGGTACTTTCCGCGCGTCGCCGGGACGTTCAAAGAACGTGAAGGCTTTCACGGCTGCCAGATGCCGGAGCAACTGCTCGGCCGCATTGTGCGGCTGTGTTCGGCTGAAGGAGAGACGGTGCTTGATCCGTTCGCGGGAAGTGCGACGACATTGACCGTAGCGAAGAAACTACGTCGGCAGTTCCTCGGCTATGAACTCTCGCCGGAGTACGTCCAACGTGGCAGCAATCGTCTCGCGAATTGTTGTGTCGGCGATTTGCTCGAAGGGGCGCCAGAACCGTTGGTCAGCGCGCCAGCAACACCGGAAGCGGGGAAGAAAGCGAAGCAAGTGAAAGCCACTGTCGCAGAAACTAACCCGAAGCGTCAGCGAGGGCGG
>CAIJTL010000619.1 GCA_903823545.1 uncultured Planctomycetaceae bacterium | reverse complement strand
GAAGAAATCGCCTGGCGCATGAAATGGATCGACAACGACCAAGTCCGCACACTGGCCGAGCCCATGAAAAACAACAGTTATGGTCGCTATTTGTTGGACATGATCACTCGCGGGGAATAGCAAGTTGCCTATTGGTATGTCCTACGAATAGGTCATTTTTAGCCTTCGGTTCGGATATTCGCAGGCGTCCTCTGCGCAAATTTCAGATCCAAGTGACTGGAGGATTCCAGTTGAACATGGAGGTGGCAGGGATTAGTGGTGTTGATGTGTTGAGAGCCCCTTACAGGGACGTAAGGCCTTCATCCGCTAGCTTGCCCTGCTGAACCACTTCGTCACGCGAGAAACTCTCGCCGGACTTGTTTAGACTCACGCACCTTGGTGACTGCGCTGCGTGGTCTGCAACTTTGAACGACCTCTTTCGGAAGGAACTCGATCTATGCGAAGCGTTCTGTGGGGAATGATGTCTGGGCCGCGAGCTTGGTTGGCGGCGGTGGCTTTGGTGGCGGGAGCCGCTTCGACGGCGCAGGCTGATGTGAGATTGCCGAACGTGTTTGGCGACCACATGGTTTTGCAGCAAGGCCAGAAGAACAAAGTGTGGGGACTCGCGGACGCGGGTGAAGATGTCACCGTTTCGATCGACGCTCAGAGCCACAAAGCGAAAGCGGGAGCGGACGGTCAATGGCACGTGATGCTCGATCCGCTGAAAGTGGGCGGGCCTTATGCGTTGACGGTCAAAGGAAAGAACGAAATTAAGTTCGAAGATGTGCTCGTCGGCGAAGTTTGGATTTGCTCCGGTCAGTCGAACATGCAATGGTCGGTGAATGCCTCGAACGACCCGGACCTTGAACGAGCGGCTGCGAAGTTCCCAAAGATCCGCATGATCAACTTCCCACAGATCGGCGTTCAGGAACCAATCTGGACTCACAAAGATCGCCAGTGGCAAGTTTGTACGCCGGAGACAGTCGGCGGGTTTTCTGCGGTTGGTTACTTCTTTGCTCGGCAGTTGCATCAGACGTTGGATGTGCCAGTTGGCATGATCAACAACGCTTGGGGCGGATCAGCCTGCGAAGCGTGGATTCGTCGAGACATTCTCGCGAAGGACGAAACTTACAAGCCGATGATGGATCGCTGGGCCGGGATCGAAGCGAGTTACCCCAAAGCGAAGGAAGAGTACGCTAAGAAACTCGCAGACTGGAGAGTCGCGGCAGAAAAAGCGAAGGCTGAGAACAAACCTGTTCCGCCGCAGCCAGCAGGAAATCCGGACGGTCAGATGTTCGGCAATTCGCGACCGGCGAACATTTACAACGGCGTGTTGAAGTCGCACCTCGGTTACGGCATCAAGGGGGCGATTTGGTATCAAGGGGAATCGAACGCCAGCCGAGCGTATCAGTATCGGACTCTCTTCCCGCTGATGATCAAGAGCTGGCGTGACGAATGGGGCAACGGCGACTTCCCGTTCTATTGGGTGCAGCTTGCTGACTTCAAAGCAGAGAAGCCGGAGCCGGGCGACAGCGACTGGGCCGAACTCCGCGAAGCACAGACGATGACGATGAAGGCGCTGCCGAACACCGGCGAAGCGGTCATCATCGACATCGGCGAAGGAAAAGACATTCATCCGAAGAATAAGGTTGATGTCGGTCGCCGCCTCGCTCGTTGGGCACTGGCCGAAGACTACAAGGTCCCGGGTATTCCGAACCGAAGCCCGCTTTACAAGACGATGGAGAAGCAGGGAAGCAAAGCCGTCCTGACCTTCGACAACGTCACGAGCGGCTGGCGTCCGTTCGATACTCAAGAACCGCGCGGTTTTGCAATCGCTGGCGAAGACAAGAAGTTCGTCTGGGCTTCAGCAAAGATTCTGCCTGACGGACGCGTTGAAGTGTGGAACGATGCGGTGAAGGAACCGCACTCCGTGCGCTATGCGTGGGCCGATAATCCGGTCTGCAACATGTTCAATGGAGCGGGCCTGCCACTGACGCCATTCCGAACTGATAACTGGCCCGGAGTAACGATCGACAACAAGTAAACAAAGTTGTTGATGACTGTGAAAAGAACGAAAGGACGGATGGGACTAGAAGGCTTTGAAGGCTGGGTGAATCGGTTTGAGATTCCATCCAATCTTTGATGCCTGAAGTCCTTTCCGTCCTTTTTCTCTTCCACGTAACTCACGACGATTCAAAACAATCGCAACTGCCCCGAAGTCGGAACCGGTGGGCGAAAGAATCGCGTTTCCAGCGGCGGCAGCTTTCGATCGATCTCACACTTGCGAGCAAAGACTTTGAAGCTCTGAGCGATCTGCTCTGCGATGTTGCCTTGGCCGCGCATGCGCGTGCCGAATTCTGAGTTGTTCAAATCGCCGTCGCGACACTGCCGGATCAGCGATTCGATTTTGTCCTTCTTCGAAGGCACCGCTTTCTCCAACCAGTCGGTGAAGACCGGACGCACGGTTAACGGGAGGCGGAGCAAAATAAAGTGAGCGGAGACGGCTCCAGCGTCTTTTGCGGCACTCAAGATGGCGGGGATCTCGTTGTCGTTCAGGCCGGGAATGATCGGCGCGACCATGACGACGGTTTCGATACCAGCGGATGACAATTCACGCATCGTGCGTAGCTTGGCCGCGGGTGAACTGGTTCGCGGTTCGAGCTTACGTCCGAGATCAGCATCCAGCGTTGTCACACTCAACATCACTCGCACGGTTCGCTGTTCGGCCATTCGTTGGAGAATATCAATGTCGCGCGCAACGAGTGCATTCTTCGTGACGATCCCGACCGGTTGACCAGAGTTCGCCGCGACTTGCAGGCAGCGTCGAGTCAATTCAAACCGCCGTTCCGCCGGTTGGTAGCAATCGGTGACGCCAGAGAACGCGATCAATTCTGGCTGATAGCCATCGCGAGCCAACCAGTTGCGAAGCAACTCCGGAGCCTGCTCCTTCACCATGATGCGGCTTTCAAAATCGAGCCCCGCGTTGTAGCCGAGATACTCGTGCGTTGGCCTCGCGTAACAGTAAGCACAACCGTGTTCGCAACCGCGATACGGATTCACGCTGAATCGAAACGGCACATCGGGGCTGTCGTTCTCGCTGACGATCGATCGTGAGTGATCGACAATGAATTGCGTCTTCACCGGTCGTACATCGAGATCATCTGCGGATTCCAGATGATCAAAGTCCGGTTCCTCACGCCACGCCGCAAACCGATTTGGAGGATCAGCCTGAGCCCCTCGGCCATGACGTTCGAGCGGTGGATCGTTGGGCATGTTGGATTCCGAGTGTGTGAGTCAGCCAAGGTGAGTCATTCTTGTGACGCATTTGGACGAGAACAATCGACCGATCCAACTTGTCATCTTTGATTTCGTTCGTCAGTCTTCGGTGGCAGCATCAATCTGATTACGAGCATTTCGGCGACAGCATGACAAACCCCTCATCACGACGGACCGTGATCTTTTCCGGTGGCGGCACGGGCGGGCATTTGTTTCCGGGGATTGCGGTCGCTCAAGAGTTGTTGCGGCGAGATACGACGACGCGCATTTTGTTTGTCGGCTCCGAAAAGCCGATTGAACAAGAAATCTTGCGGCGAGCGGGTTTTGAACATCTCGCCTTGCCGTCGGTCTCGCCAACGTTGACTCCGTCGAAATTCTTGCCGTCGCTAATCAACAACTGGCGAGCCTATCGGCAGGCTCGGAAGTTCCTCGTCCAAGAGAGGCCGAGCGTTGTTGTTGGGCTCGGTGGTTTCGCCTGTGTTCCGCCGGTGCTGGCGGCTCGACGAAGGGGAGTCCCAATTGTTCTGCTCGAACAAAACATCGTCCCAGGCAAAGCCATTCGTTGGTTGAGTCGTTTTGCCGACGTCGTCTGTTTACCGTGGGATGAAGCGGCTTGCGGATTCCAAAAGGGAACAAAGACAATTGTCACGGGCAATCCGATTCGCCACGAGATCGCGACTCTATCGGGTGAGCGACCACTTAAGACGAACACGTTGTTGGTTCTCGGTGGTAGCCAAGGAGCGACGACGCTGAATGCGCTCGTGACTTCCGCAATCAAGAAGCTTGTTGGGCAGAGCAGACTTAATAACGACGCGACGACTCTCGTGGGTTGGCGAATCGTCCATCAGACGGGAACTGTGGATGTTGAGGCGATCCGCCGATGTTACGAATCGCTCAGGCTTGAAGCGGACGTGCAACCGTTTCTGAGTGACATGGCTG
>CAIJTL010000618.1 GCA_903823545.1 uncultured Planctomycetaceae bacterium | reverse complement strand
GTCAATGAAGAGACATTGTTGTCGATTGCCGTTTCAGACCTCTTGTTGTTGGTAATGCGGCCAGACAATCAAGATTTCCAAGGAACCGCCGTTACGGTCGAGCTGGCTCGTCGTTTGGATGTTCGAGAAATGCTGATGATCTTGAACAAGATTCCGAACTCAATGGATCGTGATCTTCTCCGTGAGCAAGTAGAGAGCGGGTATAAGGCCCCCGTATTAGCAATGTTGCCGTTGTGTACCGAGATGGCGCAACTGGCAAGCAGCGGGCTCTTTTCTCTTCGATATCCGGATCATCCGCTGACACTTGAGCTCAAACGGATTGCCGCGCGATTGATGCAATAGCGAGCAATTCGCCGTTGGAATTGCGTGAGAATCATCCCACATCATTGATGAAACAAACTCAGGAACGCCGCCTGTGGACACTACGACGAATCGATCAGACTTGGATGTACTTCTCAATAAGATGAAGTCCGCCGTGTCTCCGTTGAGAAAGACGCTCAACGACCTCTACACGAAATATCGAGCTGTGAATGACGGCGAAGTCGCCACATACATTCCCGAATTGGCGAAGGCAGATCCAAATTGGTTTGCGATCAGTATTGTCTCCATTGATGGCCAAGTGGTCGAAGTCGGCGATCACCAACAGCTATTCAGCATGCAGTCGGTTTCGAAACCCTTCGTATTCGGATTGGCATTAGAGGATCACGGTCGCGAAGAAGTGCTGACCAAAGTGAGTGTGGAACCGACGGGCGAAGCGTTTAACTCGATTGTTCTCGATGAGAAAAGCAATCGACCATTCAATCCCTTGGTCAATGCGGGTGCGATCGCAACTGCGGATCTGGTCGAGGGTCGTGATTATTCCGAGCGAATGTCGCGGTTGCTGGGAATGTTTTCGCGGTACATGGGACATCCAGTGTATGTCGACAATGCAGTGTTCCTATCCGAACGCACGACGGGCCATCGCAACCGTGCGATCGCACATCTGATGTTGAACTTCGGCATGGTTCGCGACCGCATCGAAGAATCATTAGAGCTCTACTTTCAGCAGTGTTCTGTGCTGACGAACTGTCACGACCTCGCTGTCATGGGAGCGACACTGGCAAACGGTGGCGTGAATCCCTTCACGGGCGAGCGTGCGCTCAAGGCGGAGTACGTCAAAGATCTATTGAGCGTGATGTTGTCGTGCGGAATGTACGACTATGCCGGCGAATGGGCTTTCCGAGTTGGCATACCCGCGAAGAGCGGCGTGAGTGGCGGCATCGTTGCGGTTGTGCCCGGGAAGTTTGGAATCGGAATCTTCTCTCCCCGTCTCGATGACCGTGGTAATAGCGTTCGAGGCGTTCAAGTCTGCCAGAGTCTCTCGCAGCAATTCGGCTTACACGTCTTCGAATCAGGATTCACAGGACGAACCTTGGGCGAAGAATTCGTCCGCAAGTAAACTGTCGCAAATTGAAATGCGAATGTTTGTCGAAAACCCGGTTCGATAGTGCTCGGCTTGTTTGCGATTCCAGATCAGAGGGTGTGATTTCGCACCACTTATTGGGGTACGCATCTCAAAATAACCGTGCGACTGCAAAAGCAAAAACCTCCGAAGTCTTCGAGACTTCGGAGGTTTTTCGATTCTGAATGAGTCTTGGAACGCATATCGCGCTAACGCGACCAATCCCGTATCAGCCAATCTATGAGCGATTGGAGGAGATCGGAGCGGGACGTTGCAATTCCAGAACTCCGCCGGGCTTGTGGGCGTCACGAATGAAGCTTCGGAGTTGCAAGACCGGAGGGCCGAGCAGGAGGATGAAGACGGGCGGAGCGAGACAGATCACGACCGGAAAGAGGAGCTTCACGCTCGTCTTGTTCGCACGCTCTTCTGCACGTTGACGGAATTGGCGGCGGATACCATCCGCGAACTCTGTCACTGCTGATGCAACGTGGGTTCCCGTTCGTTCGGATTGAGTTACCAAGTTCGCCAGTGCGTTGACGTCCGGAGCATTCATACGTTTTGAAAACTCTTTCAACGCTTTCGCCATCGTGTCTGCCTCGGAATGCCGACGGACCACTTCGAGTTCAACAGACACATCTGGATGAAAGACGTCAATCTCGCGAGCAACTCGCAGCAGCGCATCACGAAGAGGCAGACCACCAGTCAGGCACATGCGGATGATGTCGAGCGCGTCGGGCAAGCCTTTGAGGATTCGATTCAAGCGGTTGTTCGCTTGGCTACGGAGCAGATTGCGTGGGATCAAATACGCGAAGCAAGTGACGACAGCAGTGATCACCAAAATGCTGCGCGGCAACGGCGTCGTCGGGTCGGCCATGATCGCCAAAATGCCTCCGGCGAAAACGGTTCCGAGGACCAGGATGTTCCGTGTCGAAAGAAATTCAATGGCCGCGTTGTTTCCATAGAACCCCGCTCGCTTCAGGTCTTGTGTTAGCGATTCGAGTTCCGTTTCTGGCATCGGGATCACACCCGAAAGGTGATATCGCCACCGACTCGGACGACCGAGACCGACCTTCAATTCGAGGTCCGCCACATTTCGGACTCGTTGCCGCGAGCGAACGATGCTCATGCCGAACACGAATACCAAAACGGTCGTCGTGAAGTAGACGATGATCGGCATTAGGTCGTTAGTCATGGTTGTGTCCCGTCTAATTTTCGTGAGCCAGCGAACTTTTTTCGAACCTGTTTCGCAACTGGTCAACTAACCCGAAGTGTGAGAGAGGGCGTGGGGATAACTCGTGTGGAATCGCCCTCGCTCACGCTTCGGATTAGTTTTGAAACCGCCTCTAGTGCTTCGTCACATCTTGATTTTCCGGTTGGTTGGCTGGTGTCGAGGATCGCGAACCCCTGCGAAACGCAGGCTGGGGCTCACTTCGTTCGACCCCAGCCGCCCCACCCGATACCCGACACTTTGGATGGGACAAAGCACTAATCATCTTCTTTCAGCAACTTGAATACCCACGCGAGTCCGGTGATCTCAAGTAACAGTGCGGAGAACAACAACAAACGACCGAGCGGTTCATCGAACATCTGTTGCAAGTGCGGGCGATGCACGAGCATCAAGAACAAGAACGCGAGCGGGCCGATCGTGGCAACCAGCATCGTGCTCACTCGACCTGCACCTGTAGCGGCCATCATTTGGCGGTAAGCAGTCATGCGATCGCGAATAACAGATGACATTCGCTCAAGAGTTTCCGACAAGTTACCGCCAGACCCACGTTGTACGACGAGGGTCGTTGTCAGAAGTTGCATCTCGATGAGGTGAACTCTCGCGGCGAGCGACTTCATCACGCTGTCGAACGCCCGTCCCATTTCGAGTTGACGGCTGCATTGACGAAACTCAGCGGCGAGCGGCCCACTTAATTCCGCAGCGCAGACTTCAATCGCTTGATCAACGCTTTTTCCCGCTCGGGTCGTGCGAGCCAACATATCGAGTAAGATCGGAAGCTCGTCTCGGATTGCTCTCATGCGACGTGCTCGCAACAGCGCGACATAACTGAGTGGAATCAATAAGCCAACCATCGCACCTGCGATGCCGACCAGAGGGTCGTCTTGAAAGAAGCCGAGTCCACCGCCAAGAACAATCGCGCAGAGCATCAGTGTCATAAAGAGGGTCGTGGAGTTGATTGCCGCGCCGGACTCCAGCACCAGTCGTTCGAAGCCTTGGTCGAGGCGACCACTGAAATCCTTCGCGGGGACAGCATCAAACACATTTGGGATACGTCGGAGCTTGCGTGGCATTGATGCCGAACCACCACCCGCGCCAGCGAAGAACAAGTCGCGAACCCACATGCCGACCGCAAACGCTGTCAGC
>CAIJTL010000617.1 GCA_903823545.1 uncultured Planctomycetaceae bacterium | reverse complement strand
TTACGACTGCCCGAAGTCGAAGAAGATTTTTGACGAAGCCTGCGTCGCGCTCGCGAAGGAACCGCTACCGGCGAATTGGCATGGAGCGATCAATGGGCTCGCCCTGCTGGCGACCGGCAATGAAGAGCATCGGCCAGCGTTGCAGAAGCTCGCTCAGGAGATTTCGACCATCGCTCGCAAGTCCGACCGCATTGGGATGGGCAGTTGGGAGAACGGTTATCGCGGGATCTTCTTGTGTGAGTACTACCTCGCGACGGGCGACTCGTCGGTACTGCCAGCGATCAATGCCATCACGGTTTCGTTGGCTCGCGGCCAGAGCATGTTCGGCACCTTCGGGCACGGTTATGCCAACCTTACTCCCGATGGAAAGTTGCATGGCTCGATCCCGCCTTATGGGCCGGTGAATCAAGCGGGGCTGCCGGCCAATTTGGCCATTGTGTTTGGCAAGAAGTGCGGCGTGCTTGATGAGGAAGTCACTCCGGCGATCGAACGCGCGTCGAAGTTCTTCGGCTACTTCGTCGACAAGGGCACGATCCCTTACGGCGAGCACGAGCCGTGGCCGTTCCATGACAACAACGGCAAGAGCGCGATGAGCGCCGTGCTGTTCGGCTTGCAAGACAACAAGGTCAGCGAGGCTCAGTTCTTCGCGAAGATGACCGTCGCCAGCTATCGCAGTCGCGAGTGCGGTCACACCGGGCAAGGCTTCAGTTACTTGTGGGGAGCACTCGGAGCGAACGTCGGTGGACCGGATGCGGCGGCAGCGTTCTTCAAAGAGTCGTCCTGGCATTTGGATCTCGTGCGACGCAGCGATGGCTCTTTCACTTACGACGGCGGCGAGCAATACGGACCGGGCAAGACCGAGGACAACACCTACTACGGCAATAGCACCTATTTCGGCTTGAGCCCGAACGCGACTTACGTTTTGTCATACTCGCTGCCGTTTAAGAAGCTGCTGCTGACGGGCAAAGAGATGAACCCCGACTTGAAGCTCGCGAAGTCTGAAGTCGAGCAAGCCGTGACGTCGGGACGGTTCGATACCGATCGCAAAACGAAGACGTTGCCGGAACTGATCGAGGCACTCGGTGATTGGTCGCCGATCGTGCGCGGCTGGGCGGCGGAAGAGATCGCGGCTCGTCCCGATGGGAAGACGTTGATTCCTGAGTTGCTCAAGCTGGCCGAAGGATCGGACAAGCATCGCCGACAAGGAGCGTGCGAGACGCTCGCCAATATGCGCTCGCCAGAAGCTCTGCCGATCTTGATTCGGATGCTTTCCGACGACGACCGTTGGTTGCGTTTCAAAGCCGCTCAGGGAATTGGCAAGTACGGTTCAGCGGCCAAGCCCGTGCTGACCGACATCCTCAAGGCCGTGGCCAAAACGAGAGAATCATGGCAGCCGATTAACTGGGCCGATCCCGTGCAACTGACTCATGGGCAGCTCGCGGCCGCGCTGTTTTCGAGCCCGCTGACGGACTCGCTGAAGGGCGTCGATGGCGAGTTGCTTTACCCGGCGATTCGAGCGATCGCGTCGAATGCAGACGGCATGGCTCGCGCGAAGCTGCGCGGGTTCTTCGAGAACAAGCTGAGCGTCGACGACGTGCAGGCGTTGGCTCCTGATATCTACGCCGCTGTGAAAACGCCGAGCCCCGCCGACACGATGTTCGGCAACGAGATCCGCATGGGAGGCTTCAAGGCGCTGACCAAGTACAACTTCGAGGAGGGCATCGAACTCGGTGTTCTGTTCGCGAAGACTCAAGGCGGACACGGCAGCGAGAATCGCACGGGCGAGATCATGAAAGAGATCGCCAAGTACGGCTCTGCCGCCAAGCCCGCGATCCCCGATCTCAAAGCGCTCGTCGTTGAATTGAACGCTCAATGCGATCGCGGCGAGTTCCCCAAAGGCGAACTCAACGACCGCCGAGTCAACGCGGTCCAAGCCGCCATCAAGTCGATCGAAGCCGCGACCAGCCATCCCGAGCTGCGAAGTATCAAGACGAATTCCAAACGACGATAAGTCGCTCCCAGCAGAATGCAGTTATCGCGACTCTTGCCTATCATCCGCACGATCCTGTTCCCCTTTTGTGTCCATCATGTTCCTGTCCATCACGAGGCTGACGAGGTTTAAGTGAGAATGAGCAAACTGAAATTTCGAGACATTCTTTTAAAACTGAATTACCAACCCGAAGCGTCAGCGAGGGAGTCGGAAAATCCTTCCTGGAACCGCCCTCGTTCGCGCTTCGGGTTAGTTTTTAAATCGCTTCTAGGTGTGACGATGCTATGGAAACTGGTCGCACTATTCGCGTTGTTCGGCGTCAATCTGACACAAGGATTC
>CAIJTL010000616.1 GCA_903823545.1 uncultured Planctomycetaceae bacterium | reverse complement strand
TTCACTCTGCTCGCTGTCACTCTCGTTGCATTGTTCAACGCGTCGTCGGCCACTGCCGAAGTTCGCATGGAAACCGTCATGGTCCCGATGCGCGATGGCGTGCGATTGGCGACGGACATTTATCGAGATGACGCGACGAAGAATTCGCCCGTGGCCTTAATGCGTACGCCTTACAACAAGAAAGGGGCAAAAGCGGTTGCTGAGCGTTTCGTGGCAGTGGGGTATGTGGCAGTCGTGCAAGACAATCGAGGCAAGTTCGCCTCCGAAGGATCGTTCTTTCCGTATGACAACGAAGGTCAGGACGGCTTCGATGCAGTCGAATGGATCAGCAAGCAGACGTGGTGTGACGGTCACATCGGCATGTGGGGGAGCTCGTATGTCGGGGCGACTCAGTGGCAAGCAGCGGTCGAACATCCGCCGGGGCTAACCACGATCACACCGACCGCGACCTTCAGTAGTTTCTATCGCAACCTGTATCTGGGTGGTGCAGTGCGGTTGTCGCTGATCTCAAAATGGGCGTCAGGCAACTCACCCAAGCCAAGCGGTGCAATGGTGACGAGCGACTGGGATCACACCCTGCTGCACCTGCCGCTGAGCGAAGTCGACGACCAAATCGGCTTCCCCATTCCGTGGCTCGAAGGGATGCTCACTCATCCGACACCGGGCGGTTATTGGCGGCGGCTCGACATGACACGCGACATCACCGAACTGAAACTGCCGATGCAGCATGTTGTCGGTTACTACGATTTTTTCTCGCGTGAATCCGTCAACAACTTCGTCCGCATGCAACAACATGCGACTGATCCCGAGACGCGTAAGCAACAGCAGTTGATTCTCGGCCCGTGGGATCACGGCACGATCGGCAAGTCGAAAGTCGGCGATCTCGACTTCGGGCCTCACGCGCAGTGGGACGCGGCGGGAGCGACGCTGCAATGGTTTGACCGCTACTTGAAGCGCGATCCGAAGGTCATCGCGATGCCGTTGGTTCCCGTTCGGTTTTTCATGCTGGGTGAGAACCAATGGTACGAGTCCGAGACCTGGCCGCCCACCGGATTCCAAGACACATCCTTCTACTTGCATTCCGGCGGCAAGGCGAACACGCGTAGCGGCGACGGTCGCTTGGATCGCGCGGTACCCGGCAGCGATGAGCAAGCAGATAGCTTCCAGGCAGACCCCGCTCATCCAACACCCGCTTGTCCTGTGACGGACAAGACTCCGCTGCACACCGCGCATTGGGCACCTGTGGAGCAACGAACGATCGAAGAACGTTCCGACGTTCTGGTCTATACGACTGATCCGCTCACTGAACCACTCACCTTCGCTGGTGACGCGAAGGCCGAGCTGTTTGTCTCAGCAGACACTCCCGATGCCGACTGGATCGTGAAGCTGATCGACGTGCATCCGGACGGAACGGCATACAATCTCGCGGTCGGCATTCTGCGCGGACGCTATCGTGAATCCGAGTTGCAACCGAAGCTGCTGACGCCCAACGAGACCTACAAGATCACCGTTGATCTCGGCCCGATCGCGGCTCAGTTGGCGACGGGCCATCGACTGCGAATCGACATCTGCGGCGCATACTTCCCGTTGTTCGATCGCAACCCGAACACGGCTGAAGGGATCTTCGGCAAAGCCACCGCCATCGCAACCGAGTCCGTTTATCACTCATCAGCGAAGCCCTCGCGAATCATCCTGCCGGTCGGCGTTAAGGGGGGAGAATAAGAAGAACTCTCCGCTTGCTCGCGTTGACCACCGGTTTCCGTGATTGAATCGCAAACCGCTGGGCCTCATATCCAGTGTTTTGTGCTCGACACCGTTGGGCCATTCACCGTAGTGAGCAGCTCACTCGCTTCAGCCGGAGTGATCTTGCCAGCAGCCAACAGCAACAGGATTTCATTCTGAGTCATGGCGGAAACCTCGTTAGCCACCCAGCAGCAACCGATCTCAGTCCCCCTGAAACCCGGTCGCCACATTTCGCAGCGGCTCGCCAGAACTACGCAAATCGCGGCAAATCGCGTTTTTTTTTGCCGGAGTAACTAGACATCACTCCCCCGCCAGACTTTTGAAACCGAGGGGGTATCGCGCCGGTTACCAGAACCCCAACTAGCTCACGTGTTGGCTCGTCAGATTCGCTGACTCCAACAGCCAACAAGCGCTGGTTGTTCTCTGACCTGATCTCATCGCGAACCCACTACATCGCTACTGGCGATCGCGTTGTGATCGCGATCACTCAGGAGCCACAGGACTTTTTGGTAACAGCCCCATCGCACTCACGAGATTGGGATTCCCAAATCAATCTGGCTGACGAAAATCTCCACGTAGGAGGTCGCCATGAAAGAACATGAACGTAAAGACTACGAACGCCTACGAGCCGAAGACCGCTGGCCCGAAGCCAGCGAGTTCCGCGAAGCCGAACGAAAACGACTACGCACCGCTGGCCGCAATCGACAACAAGCTTGCGACGAGTCATGGGCATTGATGCTGCGAAAGTATCCGCCACAAAAACAGGACAACCCTCGCTTACTAAAGGCCAAGCCAGGGCGGATCGCTCCGGTGAACACGGGCATCTACATCCAACACACCGAAGCCGAGCGACGTGA
>CAIJTL010000615.1 GCA_903823545.1 uncultured Planctomycetaceae bacterium | reverse complement strand
CGCTTCGGACTCGGCTTCGCGCTGCAAAGTCAAAATCAGTTTGAGCCCGCTCGGCAGGCTTACCTGCAAGTCACCAAAGAGAGTCGCACCGAAACCGCAGCGAAAGCCCGCTTCATGATGGGGCAATGCTCGCTCGCCGAAAAGAAATTTCCCGAAGCGACCGAGCACTTCTTAGAAGCGGCGTTCGGCTATCCTTACGAAGAGTGGCAATGCCAAGCTCATTTTGAGGCAGGAAAATGCTTCATTGAAATGAAGGATGTTGAGAAAGCTCGAGATTCGTTGGAGACCGTCACGAAACGCTTTCCCAACCACGCTCGTGCGAAAGAGGCCACAACGCTGCTGGCGACTCTGAAGTAATTTCATTGCCACGTGGTGCGAGCAACGTCCATGAACCTCAGTGGCTTGCTCGGCAAACCCATTCGCAGGGCGGTGTCGAACAACCAGACGATGAATCCTGTTTCCGGATGAAAATACAACTCATGAAGTGCGCGTTGAGTTCGATTGCCTACCTTCATCGAGTATTGATCTGCCGGAAGTTGAAAGTAAGTGTGCAATTGAAAGCTCGTCGCGCCACGTAACGCATACTCGACTGCCATTCGTCCGGTTGCGATATTTCCGGTCGCAGAGAAATTGATGGGCGGTTCGACGACTTCAGATCGGTTCCGGGCCTCGGTGAATCGATCGAGCACCCTTAAGTTGCGATCACTCAAATCCGGGCCGCCGAACGCGACACCTTTATGTCCGTCAAACTCACGATCTGGGGCGAACAATCGATTGGCATACACATAGAAATCTGGTCGATCAACTCCCGCCGCATGAATCGCCTTAAGCATCGCCAGTTGAAACTCGTCATCAAACAACGCGTTAAACATCTTCAAACCGATTCGAATATCGCCATTCGGACGACCTTGAACGGCTTCACGAACGAGCCTTGGTACGACACGCAACCATTCCAGAATTTTCTCCTGAGCTGAGGCACGATCACTTCCGGCGAGCGTCGGACTGAAGTCCTTCTCCAATGCCATTGGTGTTGAACTGGCGGTTGACGACTGATCGCCAGATTGCCAGGCCTCAAGGATTTTTTGCGTCGTGTATTCGTACTCTTCTTTTCGCCATTCCGATTCTTCAGACGACGGCAGATGATACTTACAAGACGGGACGATCATCGTCCCGCTTCCAGACGCCAGTCGACGAGCATCGCCAATCAACTTCAAGTATTCATCGAACGACTGCCACCAACCGCGCCCTTTCCAGGTCACCGTCCAACCTGTTTCGCCGGATTGGCCAAGAATACGCTCGGTCACCATGCGGGCCTCTTGGATCGCCCACGCTCCCATTGATTGATTGCCGGTCGGATCTTCGGCGATGACCGATTTCAGCGCGACAAAGCCCATACCTGCAGCAACGTCTTCTTCGACTTGGCGAGCCGTCATGGACAACTGACCGGAAGCCTTGCCCCACGGATTCTTCAACGGCAGGCCTGCGTACTCCGCCGAGATATCGAGGCCGTAGTCTTCAAGCAGATAGTCTTCGAGAATGGTCGGCCCACCCCGCTCAGCGAAACGTTCATAATCGCGCTGAACCGCCTGCTGGATCTTTTCAGGAATCGCAGGAGATTTGGGAATTGTCATTTACACCAAATCCAACTTGCGATGTCGCCGTTGTGGTGGTGCGTTGCACTTCGCACAAACGCCGTAAACTTCCAAGCGGTGGCCACTCTTGATGAAGGAGTTCTCGGCGCAGATTTTCTCGACAATTGCGGAGATCACTTCGTTCGTGAACTCAATTAAGTCGCCGCACTTTGAGCAAATCAGGTGATCGTGTTGAGGGTAGCCGTAGTCGTGCTCGTAAACTTCACTGCCGTTCGGACGCGCGACTTTCCGCAGCAGGCCAGCCTCTTCGAGCAACTTCAGCGCACGATAAACCGTTGCTCGGCTGACGCGCCGACCACTCTTATTGGAACTCACTCGTGAGACCAATGTGTCCGCATCGAAGTGCTCGTGCTCAGCAAAGACTTCTTCAATGATGATCGATCGCTCGCGAGTCAGTCGTTCTCCTTTGGTTTGGAGGAACTCACGAAACTTGTCGATCGGCGACAATTCTCCCACAACTCACCTCTTCAAACGTCGCACAGGCAGTTCGCCTGTGACTCAGCATCGAAACCGCACAGGCGAGCCGCCTGTGACATGTCGTGAACACAACTTATCGTAAAAGATAGCGGGCTGCCGAACAGGACAACATCGAACGACGTTGAATTCCCGCTCCGCAGCCCGCAGTAGACGTCAGTCGTAGATCAGTCACTCTTTGACTGGAACGCGAGTCACGGAGTGACTCGCCTACGAATAAGGGGACTTAGCCTTCCAGATCGATTCCGTGCTTATCGAACATTTTCATCAGTGCGGCTTCGAGTTTTGCTTCGGTGTCATAGGCCCCCGAATCAATCTCCGCTTTAATGCGAGCCAGCTTTTCCGCACGCTGTGACGCTTCTGTTGCTTCGGTCAGCTTGCCCATCAATTGGCCAGCCGCCGAAATTTCGACTTCGTCCTGCGGGACTTCGAGCGGCGATTTCGACGCAGCCTCGGACGGACCTTGAGTCCGCTGCACTCCATGAATTGGTGCAGCACCTGAAACAAAACCAGGGCCTCGGACTTCCATGTCGTCTCTCCTTAACGAGTCAGCACGCTCGGACGTTCTTCGTCCACCGGCGGGCGAAGAGGATTTTTCAATACCGTTCCCAGTCAAACTGTGGGCGGGATGATACCGGAGAGTTTGAAAACGATTCAACTGGGCTCCATCAGACTCCGTTTCGAACGACATGGTAAACCTCGATGTGTGACGTGATGAGGCTGGAGCCAACGCAAAACATTCGGTCGCAACAATCCCTGCGAAGTACCAAGCGACCTTGCTGGTTCGGCTGGCGATCAGCCCAACAAGCCAAAGTATCGACTCCGGCAATTTCCGCCGATGAGCCCGACCTCTCGATTCACGGTAGACTTTGACGCCTCCGGACCCAACACGCTGTTTCTGCCGATTGTGCCACAACCGCCCAAGCAGCCGCCGGTTAGCCAGCGGTTAGAGCCAAGCTAGCTCAAGCAGAATCGGGGAGCGAATCGCACACCGCCGACGGACTTTTCGCAACAACCAACATTTCTCGGCGAGTATTTCGCGACCAGTTCTGCCAATCCGCTTGCGTCCAGACGCCTTGGTATCACGCTCGCGCATATGGCCCGGTTGTCGAACCTTTGTACTGGCTGAAGCCGGCTTTGATCGTCTGACGCAGCACGTCTGCTGTTTTCAGCATGTCTTCGCGAGTCACGTCCAAATGAGTGCAAGCTCGCAAGCGTTGCGGGCCGGACGGTCCGATTTTGACGCCTCGATCAAGCAGCGCGGCGGACAACTGACCGGCGTTGCCGAGTTTCGGGTCGACTTCAAAGAAGACGAGGTTCGTTTCGACATCAGCGACGTTGATCGACAGACCTTCGATTTGTGCGATCTCAGCGGCGAGCAGCTTCGCGTTGTCGTGATCCACAGAAAGGCGTTCGACGTTGTGCTCCATCGCGTAGACCGCTGCCGCCGCGACGATTCCGGCTTGACGCAATGCGCCGCCGAATAGCTTGCGAGCACGGCGGGCCTTGCGGATATCATCCTTGCTACCGACGAGGATCGACCCCATTGGGCAACCGAGCCCCTTCGAGAAGCAGATCGAAACCGTGTCAAAATGCTTGCCGACATCCGCCGCAGAGTAACCTTTCGCAACGCAGGCATTGAAAAACCTCGCGCCGTCGAGATGTGTCTTCAAACCATTCTCATGAGCCCACCCACAGACCCGCTCGAGTTGATCGAGCGGCCAAGCACGACCGCCACCGACGTTCGTCGTGTTTTCCAAGCAGAGTAGTCGCGTGATGCAAAGATGTTGATTGTCCGCTTTGATCTTTCCGTTGAGATCCGCGATGTCGAGCATCCCGTTCGTGCCGGGTATTTGGCGACACATCGTGCCGCTGAGCACCGCTGGTCCGCCTCCTTCAAAGCATGCAATGTGACCACTTGATTCAATCAGCAATTCGTCGCCGGGGATGCAATGCACCTTTACGCCCATCTGGTTTGACTGAGTCCCGGAGCACGCGAAAACTGCAGCCTCTTTGCCCAACTTTTCAGCCATCAATGCTTCCAACCGATTGACCGTCGGATCTTCACCCGACATGTCGTCCCCGACCTCCGCACGAGCAATCGCCTCACGCATTCCAGGAGTCGGCTTGGTGACAGTGTCGCTGTATAGATTGATAAGCACATTGGGCATGAAGGAATCTCCTAATCTGAGTCTTAAAAGCTGAGTTGTCGTTCATTGAGGAAGTTTTCGAGCGTGTGCCTCACGTTGGCTTGAAGCTCGGTTCGCCAGCGTGGTGCGATTGGCGATGGTGTTTCGCGTGGATCGATTAACAACGAATGGCGAGACAGCAATTCGGCCCGATCTCCCGACGTCAATTCGACATCGCTCCACTTTGCGACAGAATGCTGCAACATCGCCAACATTTGACGGGCGGCGTTTTCTTTGAGCAACCACAGCCACGCTCGCCAAAGATCGGACTTTTGGCGACGTTGAAGTTCTGCAATGCAAAACATCAACTCAGAAATCTTCCGTCCAATTTCTGAGTGAGTTGCCGCACTCACCATCAATTGTGATTCCATGGCACGGTCTCTCTCGAATGTGCAGCGGCTGCTCAAATCAAACGCCATCCGGGAGCAGGTTTTCACAAGGTATCTGCGAAGAGCCGATCACATCAAGCCGATCACGGATCAAGAGGCTTAACTTCTTCGACGATCCCTGCTGTTTGCGACTCTTTTGCCTGTCGCGGGATACTCGAAATTGCTCCAACAGCAGCTGTTAGAGAATCATTTCGTGGAGCTACGACGGTTCGCGATCGATTCAATTCCGTCATCCATTTTGTGGAGCCGCCATCACGCATTTGGGTTAATTGCGGTACTGGGCCACTGACTTGAACCTTGCCCGCTACTGACAACAAAGACTGCGGTAAAAGCTCTACGAGCTGAGTCGCTGATGTCAGTAACAGCGCCGGCCCCGCCGTGTTTGGCTTGAGTGGCTCTTCATCATTCATGACCGCCATTGATGTTAGTTGCCGAGGCACACGTCGAGTCAGTGAAGTCGTATCCGACGAGCTCATCACATCTAAACCGACTGCTCCGCTCACAACTGCCGCGACGTCACTTCGTCGAACAAGTCCTGGGGCTTTGTGTGTAACTTCGGATACGAGCAAAGACGCCGCGTTAGCCGCAATAGGTCCACTCGTTTCAATTCGGCTCAACATCGGTAGCGTTGCCGCAACGGGTGTCTCAAGATCAGTTGATTTTTGCAGCTCAGTCAGCGGCTCTTCAACAATGGAGGCGATCCTGAGTTCCTTGGTTTGCCTGGTGATCGGCACATTCAGACGGTTTTTGGTGAGACTTGGCTCGTCGGAATTCCGAATCACATCGCTAACAATGTTTGATCGCGCGACGAATTTTGAGTTTGACGCTGTTTGCTGCGGAAGAATTGGAGAAATTCCAATATCGGAAACAGCACTCCGGCTCATGGCTATTGATTGAGGCACATCGGGCTGCTCGCTTAATGCGGTTACATTTACTGGCAACGATATCTCGGACTGTGCAAGGTCAACCGAGCGTTGTGTTCGAATCGTAGAATCCGACCGCGGGACATTTCCGAAACGAGTCACCGCCAGAGCGGTCGCAATATTTACGGCAGGGACCAGTGCCAAACGCGACTGCGGCATTTTCAGTATCGTATTTGTTGCAATGGCTGGTTGCGATGAAGTTCGTAGCCCTGGAGAAAGTTCAATCAGTTGTTTCGCGAGTTGGGTATTTGCTGCTGCGGCCAAGTTTTCTGGTGAAATACGGCTCATGACGAGAATGGCCTGTTCGCCCATCGCTTCGCGAGAGGCCAACATCGAACTCGCAATCGGCTGTCGAGAAACAACCAGTTGTTTCATCAGCCGAGCTAACTCGGGGGGCTCATCGGCTGTTCGAACGACGGTTGGT
>CAIJTL010000614.1 GCA_903823545.1 uncultured Planctomycetaceae bacterium | reverse complement strand
TTGTAACCGAAGTCATCGGTCGCACCGTAATGGAAGCCCCGTTTGACGCCGCCTCCGGCCATCCAAATGGTGAAGCCGTTCGGGTTGTGATCGCGGCCTTTCGCTCCTTGCGAGTCTGATGTCCGACCAAACTCGCCTCCCCAAATCAGGAGTGTGTCTTCGAGCAGGCCACGAGCCTTAAGATCGCCAAGTAAGGCCGCTGCCGGCTGATCGGTATGCAAGCCGTTTGAGCGGTGATTCGTCTGCACGTCGGAGTGACAGTCCCACGGAACGTCATTCACGCTGCCGTCCCCGCCGACCCCTTTTCCCGCGAAAATCTGAACAAAGCGAACGCCCCGTTCGACCAGACGCCGAGCGATCAGACATTGTCGAGCGAACGTCGCACATTCCGGCTTATCCATGCCATACATCTTGTGGGTTGCTTCTGATTCCTTCGCAATGTCGAGCGCTTCGGGCGCGGCCATCTGCATCCGGTAGGCCAGCTCATAGGAGTTAATTCTCGCCGCGAGATCGGCCTGAGTGGGCCGACTGGTCGAGTGTTCTTGATTCAGCGCTCGGATCAAATCGAGCTGCGCACGTTGTTGCGAATCGCTTTGTTTGCCGTCGCGTGCCAGATTGTCGATCGCTTCTTTACGTCGGGCGTCGAGCGTCAGGGCTTGATACGTCTTCGGCAAGAAGCCCGCTGACCAGATTTGATCATCACCGCGTGGGCGAGTGTCGTGCAGCACGACATACGCCGGAAGATCTTGATTCTCAGCGCCGAGGCCGTAAGTCATCCATGCGCCCATCGCTGGAAGGCCGGGACGATTTGTGCCGCACATCAGTTCGATTGCGGCGGGAGCGTGATTGTTCTGCCGCAAGTACATCGAATGGATGAAGGTCATCTCATCGACATGCTGCGACAAATGCGGGAACAAGTCCGAAACCCACGATCCCGATTCGCCGAACTGCCGCCATTCAAACGGCGACTTCAAGCATTTGCCGCTCGTCGTGAAGAACCCGGTTTTTGGGTCCGCTCCCGCCAGGTCTTGGCCGTCGCGCTTCTGCAATTCTGGTTTGTAGTCCCAAGTATCAACCTGCGAAGGTGCACCGGTCATAAAGAGCCAAATGACCGACTTCGCCTTCGCCGCAAAGTGCGGTTGCTTTTGTGTCAGCGGATTTGGATTCGCACTCGCTTCATCATTGAGCATCGACGCCAACGCCAACGAGCCAAATCCGAGACCAGCATCTCGCAAAAACTGACGACGAGCTGGAAGTGGAAGCTGCAACATCTCTCGATCCTTAGTGAGACCAAGTTTTTTAGACGGGCTCGCTCGCCCATCGATTAATCGGTGACGGGGAGTGCCCATCCTTTAGAAACACGAGCAGATCGTATCGAGAGACGTGCTTCAATTCACCATCGCTCAGAAGCGAGAGGCGAGATCAGTGCAGAGACCGTTCGCAGGGCTCGGTGAGCTCCTGAAACGCAAGCAGTAGTTAAGAGGTTCATCATGCCTGTTCAAAAAAGTCGCAAGACGCCGTCCAAGCGCGGCATGCATCGCTCGCACGACGGTCTGTCGAAGCCTGCTCTGTCGGTTGATCCGCAGTCGGGTGAGACGCACTTCCGTCACCGCATCACGCCCGATGGTTTCTACCGCGGCAAGCGCGTGATCGAGAAGCCGGCTGACGACGAAGCGGCGGGCTAAGTTTTCATCGGCGGGCCGTTCGAGCCCGCCTGCTCCCGTTCTCGGGGCACACCCATGACTCTTATCGCGCTCGATGTGATGAGCGGCGACCTCGGCGCGCAGGAATGCGTGCCCGCGGCGCTGCTTGCGCTCGAGTCCGACTCATCGTTGCGTCTGAAGCTCGTCGGCCAAGCGAGCGTGATCGCGCCCTTGCTCGATGCGGCAGCACCTGCAGCTGGTGTATGTGATCGCCTCGAGCTCATCGAGGCGAGCGAGATCATCACGATGACCGATGCGCCGCGCGAGGCGATCCGGCGCAAGAAACAATCATCCATGCGCATCGCTGCCGATCTCGTTCACGACGGGCTCGCCGAAGGCATGGTCAGCGCCGGTAATACCGGGGC
>CAIJTL010000613.1 GCA_903823545.1 uncultured Planctomycetaceae bacterium | reverse complement strand
TGTAGCGGAACTCGTGAGAGTTCCGACCAGAAATCTCACGAGTTCAACTACTTTTTGCCGCTACACCCAGATGGAACCGCTCTGAACTCACGCGTCGGGTTAGTTTTGAAACTGCTTCTCGGGACTTTGTCGTACCAAGCCGTCATCGAGAAATGCGTCGTCGGGGCATGATTTTTGAGTGACTTCCTTGATGCCGCAGCGAGATCGCGGGCGAACAACTGGAAGTTGCGAGGTAGTCCGGTTCTCCAGCGCCGGTAGATCGGGCCTGGAGACCCGATCTACGACCTCCAATTCAGTCGTTGATCGACGTGAACTCAGAAGTCTCCGTTGCTGAACCATTTGAGCCAGGAGTCGCAACCACTCGCAGTTCCGCATCGCCGGGCTTGAGTGCCTTCGCACGGACGATCAAACGAAGAACCACATCCGGAGGAAGTGAACTTGGCAACGAGAGCGAGACCCGTCCAAAGTCGTCTGTTTTTGTGAGTGCAATGGCTTTGTCGGCGATTGTTGCTTCAATGTTGCCCAACCTCAGATGCTCGGACGTTTGCAAATCCAATTGCACGTCGCTGATAGCTTGCAGGCCGAGGTTTTGCACGGTCACTTCGTACTCTGCCTCTTGGCCGGTCTGAACGGGATCCGTTCGGTCAGAAATTCTCAGGTCGAGTAATCCGGGCACAGCGACGACAGTCACACACGTTTCAATTTCCTCCTCCGCCGACGATTCGCTGCGAGCCTTGACAGTGACGCACGCGTTTTCGGCCATCTGCCGACATTCAAATTCCGCCTGCATCTGCACTCCCTCACCCGGAGCGATTTTGCCAAGCGTCCAATGTAGCGCGGTTGCTTCACGTTGATAGCCTCCTGTCGCTTCTCGCGGTGCCAATGCGGCATCGTGATTGAGCGTGACCTTCAAATCGTCAATCGGTTGATCTGACGTGTTAGCCACCTTGATCGTGAATTCTGCTCGGCTGCCGACGGTTCTTCGTTCCGGGCCGATCAATTGCAGTTTCAGTTTCGGTTCAACGAAAGTGACGTTCGTTGTTCGCTTCACTGAAGGAAGGCCCTCAGCAGAGGCTTCAAACCGACAGGCATGTTGTCCAAGGCTGTCGCTGACCAACGTGAGCAACATCTTTTGTGATTGCCCCGGCAATAGTTCTCCGAGGTTTTTCTGAAGTTGCTTCTCATCACGACCGGGGAACACCAAATGACGATCGAAATCAACGTCGACGACAACGTCTTTCAAGACGTCTTCGCTCTCGTTGGTAACGACGACATCAAACGTGACAGCCTCACCGAGCGGAAGCTTGGATTTGCTCGTCACATCGATTTTCAACGGGGAATCATTTGGTGCATTGAGCGATTCAAAGCCCAGGCGTGGAGGCGAAATCTCTTCGCTCGGTTTATTGAGTTTCTGTGATTCGATCTTCAGTTCTTGAGTTGGCTCGTCCTCTGCTGACGAGCCTAGCGGCGCAGGCTTAAATCGAATTTGAGGTTGTACGTCAGTATCGGCCTTCAGCGCGGGCTGATTGCTTTGGACGGTACTACTCTGATTTCCGTTGCCTCGCTCGGCGCTCGGTTCACTCAATCGTGGAGAAGTCTTCGTTTGTGGATCAGGCGTTGGGGTTGGAACCAACTTCTCTTTCACAAGCGGCGCGGATTCCGGTCGCGGTGAGTTCGCATTCGGGGCCACCGACCTCGGGGGCGCCAGTTGCGGAGCCATCTTCTGTGATGGGGCCGGCTTCATCGGAGTTGCCGGCACCGGCTGTACTCGCTGGACACGCCACGGTGACCGCGCCGCCGGACTCCCTGCGCAGCCCACCAGCAGGACTGCGGCAGAGAGTAGAACAAATTGTCGGATTCGTCCGATGAATCGCATGACGAAACACTCCACACCGGACAAGGGATCGCCTTTACGTTTCCGTCATCGCTCTGCGAGATGGCGACTTACGGGGCTTTTCAACGAGGAATAATGCCACAGATCCTGCGGAGGCACACCACGAACAACGCGCGATCGGCTATGTTCGGAGGAGAATGAACTCACATCGTGTCGCTCATGGTGTGATTGCTGTGGTTCAAGTTCCCGGTGACGCGATGTGATCTCGAAGAGTCGGTTCGAGTTGCCGATCGTACGTCGTTGTCAGGAACTCGCCATTCCGCAGGAACTGAGTTGCACAGAACTCTACCCTGCAACTTGCGACGAACTTGCGTTGAAGTGTTCGACATCACCAAAAACACGCAGTCGTGTCGCTGGTTATGGCGGTTCGCACAGTTCCGCGAGTGAGCGAAACGCGGCAGACGAAACGTGTCACATAAGCTTGTCGGGGCAGGCGCGACTTGCTGGTTACGTAAGCTCTGCCGATGATGCTCCGGGCCTTGGTCTTTACGCAACCACTCTTGGAGCAACACATGACTCGACCTTCGTTAGTTCGTGCAAATTGGTTGATCGCCGCAGCATTGCTGATGACGGTTAGCTGCCAACAAGCGGCGATTGGCGGAGACATTTTTGATCAACATTCGATTGCCGAACTGAAGAAGTCTGCGTCTGGCGCAACACCGTTAAGTGAGGTCACGGCATCAGTGGCATCAAAATGGAAGTCGCTCTCAATGAAGGTGAGCTCTCCCTGCTTGGTCGTGCAAACAAATGACGGTCATTGGGCGAAGGCATTGCTCGCATGGGGCCAACGAAAAGTGAAGGGCCGCGAGCAGCCTCTGCCAGTCCTCGTTCTCGAACGCTTCGTGACCTATCGCGGTGATCGCTACGGCGTGGCTAATGCCAACGGCAGAGAAGTGATGCTGTTCTCCGGGATGTCATTTAGTTTCGATATCGGCCAAGTCGTGCCAACTGGAGGCGGAGCAGACATTGAACTGACCGAGACCGGCGTCTTGAAGCCAGTTGGTGAGGCCAAACTCTTTGCCATGAACGGCTCGCAGATGCCGATGGAGGCTGGCGCAAAACCGAGTCCGAACGACCACGAAGGTGTTTTGCCACGCGATTTTGCAGGGACCTGGAAGGTCACCATTGATGGACGCTGGACCGGCGTGTGGGAAATTCAAGTTGACGAGAACCGAACGGTCCTCGGCAAATTCATTTCTTCGGAATCCCAGAGCCGGTACGACTTGTACGGCAAAGTTTCGAACATTCCGCATCAAGCGAAGTTTGAAGTTGAACTCGCCAACGCTCAGCTTTCCATCGACGCATTCCTGTGGACCACAGACAAGTCAACGATGGCCGGGACGGTTGTCATGTCGACTCGCAAGTTTGGTTTCGTGGCGACACGGCAAGAGTGACTCGTTGAATTAGGTTCTAGAAACGGCTTCGGGTTAGTAAACCAAGTTTGAAACAGCCTCTAGTAATGATGTGTCCGTGCCACCGTAAAAAGCGTAAGAGAGAGCCGTTCGATGAATCGCAGTTTTCAGAAATTCGCTTCAATTGTTGTGGTCACATTTGTTGAGCTGCATCTCAATAACTCGACCTTCGCGGACTCTTACGTTTTACGTGGAGCACGCATCCACACTGCATCCGGACCCGTCATTGAAAGCGGGACGCTCGTCGTGACAGATGGGCAAATCGCAAACGTTGGGCCGAGCGAAAAAATCGCGGCTCGTGTGGGAGCGAAGGTGATCGATGTGACGGGAAAGGTCATCATTCCCGGTTTGGTGGATAGCCACTCGCATCTTGGTGTCTATTCGCGACCCGCGGTAAATGCGAACTCGGATGGGAACGAAGTGACGGATCCGATCACGAGCATCGTGCGGGCGCTCGATTCATTGAACCCGTTTGACCCAGGGATTCGCATGGCGAACGCTGGGGGGATCACGACGGCGAACATCATGCCGGGTAGCGCGAATGTCATTGGCGGGCAGACGATCTATGTGAAGTTGCGCGGTTACTCTCCGGAGCAGATGTGGTTCGAGGCTCCGCACGTGCTCGGCGGTTTGAAGATGGCGAACGGTGAAAATCCCAAGAAAGCCTACGGAGGGAAGGGGAAAGCTCCATCGACGCGGATGAAAGTCGCTGCCCTGCAACGAGCGGAGTTGGTAAAGGCACAGGAGTACCTAGCGAAGTGGGACAAGTACCGACAAAAGCTCGCGGAGTTTGAAGCCAAGAAAGCGGACATCGCGAAGAAAGTTGAAAACAAAGAAGAGGCCGTATCCTCGCCCGTTCCACCAGAACGAAGTCTTGCGTTGGAACCACTTGCTGAAGTCTTGCAGAAGAAGCGAACCGTCCATTTTCACACGCACCGCGCTGACGACATCCTCACGGTTCTCCGTCTTCGACGCGAGTTTGATTTTGACCTCGTCATTCAGCACGGGACGGAGTCGTACAAAGTGCTCGACGAGATTGCCAAAGCGGGTGTTCCGATATCGCTGACGATTCCTGACAGCCCCGGTGGTAAAGCGGAAGTGGTCGGGTTCATCGAAGAGTGCGCGGCGGAACTGACGAAGGCGGGGATCAAGGTTCACGTCAACACGGACGACCCGGTCACCGAAAGCCGCTTCCTGTTGCGGACGGCGGCGGTAACGGTGCGCGGCGGGTTGTCGACCGATGACGCGTTGAAAGCGATCACGCTGTATCCCGCACAGGCCCTGAAGCTCGATCATCGAGTTGGTTCGCTCGAAAAAGGTAAGGACGCGGACTTCGTGGTGCTCAGCGGCGAGCCATTCTCGGTCTATAGCCGAGTGCTCGAAACATATATCGATGGCAAGCGAGTTTTCGCGCTGAGTGACGAACGGGATCGTAGTTTTCAAACGGGTGGTTACGCGTCGCTCGACAAGGCACGACTTCCTGAATTTAAGCCACCGATGTCGGCACCTCCGACGGCGAAGTCAACCGTTCTACCGAACAACTCGAAAGAAGCGATGGCCGACACGACCGAGTTCGTTGTGCTTGCCGGTTGCTTACACACGGTTGCGAAGCCAACCATCACCGACGGTGCCGTGCATGTGAAAGATGGCAAGATCCTGTTTGCAGGACCGCGAGGTGAGCTGCAACTTCCGCTCGGAGTTCCCGTGCTTACGGCGGCGAACGTAACGCCCGGATTGATTGACGCAGCGACGATTGTGCCGCTCTCCGGCGAGTACAACATTCCGGCTGATCAAGACGCCGATGAAGCGAGCGATCCGAATCAAGCGGATTCACGAGTGCTCGATGCGTTCAATCCCAGCGAACCATTGCTGCGGTATCTCCTGGAGCAAGGCATCACTGTCGTGCATTCGATTCCGGGCCGCGCGAATGTTGTCGGCGGACTCAGTGGTGTCTTTCGAACTCATGGTCGCAGCGCTGACGCGATGACCGTTCGATTTCCGCAAGCGTTGGTCATCAATCTCGGTGAAGCACCGAAGACAACCTATAAAGAACGCTTGCCGCAAACCCGCATGGGGACAGCGGCGCTGATCCGACAAGCGTTTGCCGATGCCGCCAACGCCAAGAAGAAAGCGGAAGCAACGAAAGATGCTCCCGCAGATCGCAGTTTGAAACGCGAAAGCTTTTCGTTGGCTCTCGATAAGAAAGTGCAAACGCTCTTCGCGGCTCAACAAGCAGACGACATCCTCACCGGCCTGCGATTGTCGCAAGAGTTCGGCCTCGACGGCGCGATCGCTCTTGCAGCAGAAGGTTTTCTGATTCGCGAACAGCTCGTCGCGGCGAAGGTACCAGTCTTCCTGCACCCCACGATGCAACGTTCGGGAGGTAGCTTGGAGACGTACCACTCACATCTGAGTAATGCGAGCGCCTTATCGGACGCGAAGATTCCGTTGGCGATTACCAGCGGAGCCGAAGGTTATGTTCCAAAGACTCGCGTCGCTCGTTTCGAAGCCGCGATTGCCGCTGTCCACGGCCTCGGTTTTGAAAAGGGACTGTCGTCGATCAGCCTCGACGCAGCGAAAGTGCTCCGCATTGATGACCGCTACGGCAGCCTTGAACCGGGCAAAGTCGCGGACCTCGTCCTCTACGACGGCGACCCGTTTGAGTATGCAACGCACACAACACACGTCGTTGTTGATGGCCGCTTGGTTTATTCACGCGCCGATCGAAAGCCGATTCCGTTGGCTCAACGCCTCTTTTGGTCGGTCATCGAAATGCCCTGCTGCCTGGGTTGGTAGAGGTCAGAACGTTGCACAGGCGGCTCGCCTGTGTGGTATCGATCATCAATCACAGGCGAGCCGCGTGTGCATACAAGTCCTACACCGTGTCGATCCAGGTTCCGACGATTGAAAGTGCGTTCGAGATTTCAGCGAGCGTACCAACGACGATGTCGCCAGCTTGAGGCAATTTCCCGCCGCCGATGCCGCCGGTAACTTTGTCGTCGCCGTCTTGACCATCGACGCTGTCGTTGCCCAGGCCGCCAACGATGGAGTCGTTGTCGAGGCCACCAAACAGCGTGTCGTCACCATCGCCGCCAACGAGCATGTCGTTACCCGCTCCGCCGGTGATCGAGTCATTTCCCTTGAAACCAGAGAGTTGATCGTTGCCGTTGCCACCGTCGATGACATCGTTGCCGTCGCCACCGTTGACGGTGTCATTGCCATCGCTCGCGTTGATCGTGTCGTTGTCGAGGCCACCGCGGATCGAATCGTTTCCGGAACCGCCGTTGATCGAATCGTTGCCGATCCAACCATACAAGACGTCATTCAATGTGGTCCCGATGAGGGTGTCGTTGCCGTTGCCGCCATTCAGAAACACACCACCGTTGCTGAAGGCCGACGCATCCAGCAAATCGTTTCCGGAGCCACCGGCCAGTGTGAGTTGCTCAATATCCACGACGACATCGCTGCCGTTGCCGACCAGCGAAGTATTTGTGGCAACAAATCCGCCGGTCCCGATTTCGACGATGCCATCTACACCGGCACCGCCGTCGAGCGTGTCGTTCCCCGTGCCGCCGGTGAGCAAGTCGCCGCTGCCACCTTGTCCTAAGAGCTTGTCATTCCCGTCGCCGCCGTTGAGCGTGTCGCTGCCACCACCTGCGTTGATGGTGTCATTGCCACCGTTGCCGATGAAGGACTCGTTCCCCGCACCGCCAGTCAGCGCGTCGTTTCCACTGCCGCCGATCAGCGTGTCGTTGCCGCCGTTGCCAATCAACGTCGCATTTCCCGTGAACAATGTCAGGTCGAACTTGTTCGCCGCCGCTCCGCCGGTGAGTTGGATCGCTTCCAAACCGGTGTAGTTATCGGTGCCCAGACCACCGTTGGCACCAACCAGTTGCGTAGCCGAGACGGTGACATTGACGTTCGTCGTTTCGATGAGCAGATCAATTCCGCCGCCGCCATCAACGGTATCGTTACCGAGTCCGCCGGTGATCGAGTCCGCTCCGTCGCCCCCATTCAAAACATCTTTGCCGCTGCCGCCGACCAAGGAGTCATTGCCGCCGCCACCTTGCAACGTGACGGGGCCAGCTGTAAAGGCACTCGCGTCGAACGTGTTGCCGCTGTCTCCGCCGATGAATTGAGCCGCTTCAACGCCGCTGAGAATGTCAGTCCCCAGACCAATTAATGAGGCGTTCGTCAGCGTGAGCAATGCGACGTCGGTCGTTTCGGTCACGATGTCAGTTGCTCCCGCGCCGCCGGTGAGTGTGTCGGTGCCGAGTCCACCGCTGACTCGATCGTTACCAGCTTGGCCATCGACGTTGTCGTCACCAGCGGCTCCTAACAGGAAGTCGTCACCCGCGCCGCCTTGAATTGTGTCGTTTCCATCGCCACCAGAAACGGTGTCGTTGCCAGAACCAGAAATGATCGAATCATTCCCTCCATCGCCGAGCAGCGAATCGTTTCCACCCGCTGATTGCAGCGTGTCGTTGCCGTCGCCGCCGCTCAGTGTGACCGGACCTTTGAACGCGAGCGTGTTGATGTTGTTGGCACTCGCTCCGCCAGTCAGTCGAGCCATCTCGATACTACTGAAGGAATCCGTTCCCAGGCCGGTCAACTTGGTGAGGTTCATCACAAAGTTGACATCGCCTGATTCTTGCAAGGTGTCGGTCCCCGCACCGCCGTTGAGCGTGTCGTTTTCGAGGCCACCTTCGAGCAAATCGTTGCCGCCGTTGCCGTTGATCAAGTCCGCGTCAGTCCCGCCCAGCAGCGTATCGTTTCCGTTGCCACCGACGAGCGTGACCAGTCCATCAAACGCGCGGGCGTTGAACGTCACCGCGAGATTCCCGGCAATCAAGTTAGCGAACTCGATCCCCGTGAGACTATCCGATCCCGTCGCAGCATTGACGGTGTCCGTCGCTATGCCGGTCAGTTGTGTGTTCGAGAGCGTCAATGTGCCAGTCAGATTGCTGCCGGCAATTCTGTCTGTTCCCGCACCGCCGAAAATGGTGTCATCGCCCAAGTCGATCGAAAACAAATCGTCTCCCAACCCGCCGACGAGCGAATCGTTCCCGTCCCCACCACCGAGCGAGACGGCACGTGAGAGTGCAGAAGCATTGATCGTGTCGTCCCCCGCGTCCCCGGTCAGAGTCAGCGTGACACCGCTGCCAAGGTTCGAGTCGAAGCCGGTGACTGTCAATGAGTCAGTCCCTTCGCCCAGCGCGACTTCCAACGAAGTGGTCGGATTCGCAAACACAATCTGTGTGTCACCGACGGTCAATCGCGAGCGATTATTCGCAGCAGTCCCATCATCGGCCAAGATCGCGAGATCGTTTCCGTCGCCCAGTTGAAAGCCGCGGTTAGCAACAGTCAGTTGATCCAAGATCGCTTCAACAGCCGTGAATACAATGATCGGCGAGCCGTTGAGTGCCAGCTCTCCGTCCGTCGTATTGGACATCGTGTAGACCACGCTTCCCGGAGCGGCTCCCGTCACGACCAATTGATCGACTCCGCCCAACGTTTGTAGTTCACCGTTGAAAACAATTCCGCCGGAGGGGATCGGGCTGCCGTTTGTGAAGTCCACCGTCAGTGTGTCCGTGTCATCGGAGCCGTTGATGATCAACGTCGAAACCGACGCCGGAACTGAAAGCGACGAGACACGACCGTTGATTGAAACTTCCAGCAAACCGTTGTTGACTCGAACCAAGTAAGAGTCCGCTTGTCCGTCGTTCGCCGCGTGATGAGCAGTGTCATTGTCGGCAGAGAGTGTCAGGACAGAAGCGGTAGCAACGACCTCGATTGGTACGACTTGGTAGTCAATCGTGGATGACCGTTGCAGCGCGGTCGTACCAGCACCAATTGCGATTCCCGTTGCCAACGTGATCTTCTCTGTGCCGACAAAATTGTTGGCAGGACTGACGATGACTTGTCCGGTCCCTTGGTTCAGCGAGTACGTCATCTTGTTCGCATCGGTGACGTACGGGATGTAGATATTGTTGCCGCTCAAGACACCTTGGCCGAGATACGTAATCGGGCTAGCTGGCGGATTTGGATCCACATCTTGAGCCGTTACGGTGAAGGCGACTTGCACTCCCTGAACCGTGCGGATCAGCGGGATGTCTGACAAGAACGGATTGCTGTTGATTGTGTCTGCCGTCACGGTGACGTGGAATGTCTGCGTGTAAGAGTTGCCGTCAGAATCGGTCACGGTCACGGTGATATCCGCCGCACCGGTTTTCCCTTCGCCAGCCTTCAGCATTAGCACGCCGTTCTCGACATCTTGAATCACATCGACCGACGACATCGTGACCGTGTTGACCGGCTTGTTATTCGCATCGACAGGAACGTTGCTGATCGCTTCTCGGACGGCGTCCCCTTCGACTAACACGCCAAAGATCGTGTGCTGAAAATCAAGACTACGGCTGGCCGCTTCTGTGATGAAGAATTGCGAGTCGTTCGTGTCGTCAGTGGATTTGGCCATTGCGAGCAAACCCGGACGATTGAACTGCAAGTCGGTGTTGAACTGGTCGTCGAACTTGCCCAGCGTTGAGCCACCGGTTCCCGTTCCCGTCGGATCGCCACCTTGAATCATGAAGTTGTTGATGACGCGGTGAAACGTGACGTTGTCATAGAAGTTGTTAGTGGCGAGTGCGTCAATGTGCTCAGTCGCTCGCGGAGCGATTTCATCAAACTGTTGAAAAACCATGTCCCCATAATTGGTCACGGAGACTTTCAATGCGTTCTTCCGAGGCATGACGGTCGCGGTGACTCCCACGCTGTTATTCGCGATCGAGTAGGTGTAAGTCAGCGTTCCTCCGTTCGGATCGTAGCCGTCCAGCGAGACCAACAACGGTGAACCGCTCAACAAGGACTGACTCGGCACTGTTGTAAATGAAGGATTGACCCCGGTTGGAATCGCCACGTTCGAGCGTTGGGAGATCGTCTCCAAGCTCAACAAGCCAGTGGCTCGAGAGTTGTCTGGGAAAACCCACGTCGGAAACGTCGTGATATTGTTGTCGGTTGCGACTTGGTTTGGCGTTTGATTGGCATTTGACACTTCGATGAATGGCAGGAACTGTCCGCCGTCTTGAAAGAGTTGTTTCTGGGCGGTCGTATCCGACGACCACGCAGTTCCGTAGAACTTCACGCCTGCTGTGCTCAAGCCTTTGGCGAAAGCGACCAAATCTGGCTCCGCCGCGCTGAGCATCTGCCGTTCTTCAAGCGTTTCCGGTGATCCAGCCATCTCGTGGCCGATACACGCCGAGTGCTGATTTCGCGACACGCGACCGCGACGACTATTCACCTTCGCCACTTGGTTCCGAAATCCCAGCGAGTTCCACACCGACAACCACGATGACAATTTCATGTTCGCAATCCCTTGCTTTAACCGGCTTAGCCCGCAGCCAGAAGTTGAATCTCATTCGGGCTTGTAGCTCAGTCTTCAAAGAATCGAGAAGCACGCTTTGACAAATTGGAGAAGCCAGAGAACCCCCTTGCGGAATCTCGTTTTCCAGACGGCGAAATCTGCCGGTGGAGGGAAGGTGAAAGTGACAGCGAATCAAAATTAGGCCGCGAATGGAGGCGGCCTTATTCGCGGCCTAATTTTGATTCGCTGTCACCTTTACCCCATCTTCAGGAGGGATTACCGCCGTGATTTCGCTAATCTGCCTGCCCATTCGCAACCAAAATTTCTCGAAATGACTCGTCGGAGTATTCATGAAACTCCCATCGCTCGCAGGTTTGTTCTGTTTGGTTCTCGCTCTTTGCCTTCTGTCTGCTGAGTCGGCGATGGCTGCGGAGGCTGCTCGCCCAAACGTGTTGCTGATCGTCGCGGATGATCTCGGTTGGGGAGAACTCGGCTGCCAAGGGAACGATGAGATTCCGACACCGCATATCGACTCGTTGGCAAAGAACGGCATTCGCTTCACGAGCGGATACGTCAGCGGCCCGTATTGCAGCCCGACTCGTGCGGGACTCATGACCGGTCGTTATCAGCAGCGGTTTGGGCATGAGTTCAATCCTGGGCCAGCAGCGAATGAGAAGTTTCATTTCCATCAGATCACGATTGCCAATCGCCTGAAGTCCGCCGGTTATGCCACGGGGATGTTTGGCAAATGGCATCTTGGCGATGGTGAGTCACATCCACTGAAGCGAGGCTTTGATGAGCACTACGGGTTCCTCGGCGGAGCACATTCTTATCTAGAGATCGGGCGGCAGCGCAACGCCATCCTGCGAGGGAATGAGCCGGTTGAGGTGATGGAATTCACAACGCTCGACTTCGCACGCGAAGCCACCAACTTCATCGAAAAGAACCAAGAGAAGCCTTGGTTCGTGTACCTCCCCTTCAATGCAGTGCATGGGC
>CAIJTL010000612.1 GCA_903823545.1 uncultured Planctomycetaceae bacterium | reverse complement strand
TTCCCGGCTGCTCAGGACCGACTGTACCTAAATCTTGGCGATGGCGGGTTTGCAGATGTCACCATCGAATCCGGAATCGTTGCCCCCAACGGCAAGGGATTGGCTGTGGTGCTTGCCGATTTCGAAAGGACCCGTCGCTTAAACGTCTTCGTAGCGAACGACACGACGGCAAATTTTTATTTTGTCAATCGAGTCGAAAAACGCGGAGAACCGCTCCGGTTCGTCGAGCAAGGAGTGCAAACCGGTCTCGCCTACGACGGTGCCGGAAATGCTCAATCTTCAATGGGCGTCGCTGCAGGAGACGCCGATCAAGATGGAAGCCTCGATCTCTTTGTCACAAACTTTTCGCACGAACTAAATACGCTCTATCTGCATCAGCCGGAAGATGTCTTCGTAGACGGCATTCGGGAATCAGGGTTGGCGGAACCCGGCTTCGCCATGATGGGCTGGGGTGCTCAGTTTCTCGACGGTGATCTGGATGGCTTGGATGATCTGTTTGTCGCCAACGGAGACCTTTACCCAACGTCGAACCCATACCAGATGCCGCAACAGTACTTTCACAATCGGGGCAACGGGCGGTTCATTCTGGGAACGCCTGAAAACCTCGGACCATATTTCAGAAAGATCTGGCTTGGTCGGGCCGTTGCGCGTTTGGATGTGAATCGAGATGGTCTTCCAGACCTAGCAGTGACTCATGTTGATTCGCCATTTGCATTGCTCGTCAACGAAACGCCTCGCCACGGCAAGTTTCTCCGTGTGAAGTTGCGCGGAGTGATTTCCGACCGTGACGCGATTGGAGCGACGGTTCGAGTCACCGGACAAGGAAAAACATGGTCACAACAGTTAGTCGGCGGTGATGGCTTTGCGGTGAGCAACGAACGAATTCTGACCTTCGGCCTGGGAACGACAGAGTGGATTGACTCGATCTCGATCGCCTGGCCCTCTGGTGCTGACGACGAATACCAAGAAAGGATCCCCACGGACTCCGAATTATTATTCGTCGAAGGCTCACATCGGATCGTTTTACTGAACCGGAATCCGTAGCACCGACTTTACCTTGGGGCGTAGCTGAAACCTTCCGATCTTCGCCGCGTCAACCCGTTTTCGACTTCACTTCAATTCAGCGGTTCAAAAAACATTATGCTTGAATCAACTCGGCAGAACCGCAACTCAACGCGATTTTCACATTCGTTCGTACAATGCTATGTATCAACGTGCTGCTTCGTATTGAGTCCGTTATTAGGCTGCGGTCAGACTGCTCCGCAGGCATTGCCAACGTCTTCTGCACCGGAAATTTCATCGTCGAGTGAAATACCACCAATCACTCCGGCGCCCGTAAAGAATGCTGACGTCGACGTGACCTACATCGGCGCGGAACGTTGTGCGGCCTGTCATCGTCCGGAAGAAGCTTCGTATCACCACACCGCTCATTCGCGTGCACTGGCAGAGATTGATCTTGAAGCGGAACCGCCGGATGGCGAATTCTCGGATCCTGTTTCGCAGCGGCACTATCGCATCTATCGCCACGAAGGTCGCCTACGCCAAGAGGAATCCATCCGCACAATGGGAGGCTCGCCGATGGTCTTGTGTGACCTGCCGGTGCGATATGTCATCGGTTCGGGAAGTTTTTCGCGGAGTTACCTCGTTGACCGAGATGGTTTCCTCTTTGTGTCGCCGGTGACTTGGTACACAGAGCCAAAAGAATGGAAGCTGTCTCCCGGTTACGACAGAGGTAATCTCGGATTCACTCGCCCAGCTCTCATGCGATGCTTGGGTTGTCACGCAGGACGAGTGGAATCTTTGGATCGGAGCCCTCAGCACGTCGCACTGCCCGCATTGGCAATTGACTGCGAACGGTGCCACGGCCCCGGCGAGCTTCACGCTCGCAAATGGGAAGGGATCATCGCAGGCCAAGGGACCAAACTCGGACCGGACGAGACCATTTTCAATCCGGTCCACTTTGATCGACAACTCGGTGAAGATGTGTGTGCTCAATGTCACCTGCATAGCGCGGCGACGGTCGAGCGGCGCGGCCGCAGCCTGCTCGACTTCCGACCGGGCCAAAAACTTTCGGACTACCTCGCACATTACGCACCCCAACCACCTCAATCGGAAAGGGCCTCGCCGGAGCGATCACCAAACTCAGAAATGACTGTCGTGGGCCATGTCGAACAGATGCGACTAAGCCGCTGTTATCAGGCCAACGAACGGATGACCTGTCTGACCTGCCATGATCCTCATGCCGATAAGCCGCCTTCTGATTTGAAAGCAGCCTACCGAGAAAAATGCTTGCAGTGCCACACGGATCAGTCTTGCAAGGAGACCTTGGAAAAACGCCACGCAACAACGGACACCGACGATTGTCTTCAGTGTCATATGCCACGAAGCCCAACCGAGATTCCGCATTTTGCATTCACACATCACCGCATCGGCATCCACAAGCCGGCGCCTGCTGCGGTCGCACCAAAGAAATACCCCGATGAGTTGGTACTCGTTCCAGGAAGCCCAATGGCTGTTCGAGTTGATGAATTACGAAACCTTGGGCTAGGTTACTTGCAGTTTTCCGACTCTACGGAGCATGTGGGAAACATCCCCGAATATCGATCGCGGGCCACGCTTCTGCTGCTGCAGTTCGATCTCGAAGGGGGCCATGATCCCGAAGTCAGCGCAGCACTTGCGAAACTGCATTGGGGAAAAGATCGGCAGCAGATGCTTCGCTATGCCCAGACTGTCGTCGACGCCCCGAATGCATCGCCAATGGCATGGACAACTGCGTGCTTCACCTTAGGAATGTCTTACTACGAACTGCGTCGTCCGACTGATGCGCAGCACTGGTTAGAGCAAGCAGCGGCAAGGCGGCCAACCCCCGAAATCTATCTGATGCTCAGCAAGTGTTTAGACGTGGGAGGAGACCGGGAAGGTGCGATCCAAGCGGCGAGAAAGGCTTGCGAACTGGCCCCGGACAACCCACGCCCTTGTGAGCGCCTCATCGAACTGCTCACCAAGTCGGGCGAGCCTGACGAGATTGAGCCTCTAAGGCAGCGAACGAACGAACTAATTCAATACCACCGTCGAGTCGATCGACCGCAGTAAGCGATAATAAAGATCCCATTAGCCCCGAATTCCACATCTCATTTGGATCGATTTCTCGCACAGGAATCCGTAAGAGATTTCAAACGTTTGTCGTCGGTTGCCTCATTCTTCGACCTCTCTTCACTGGTTCGGGAATTGGTATGTTTGATTCAAAACGCCTGAAGCAAATTTTCGCCGGACTTGCTGTCGGCCTCGCGGCAATTCTCATCGTGAGCCAGTGGAACAAGCCGACAGAAAACGAGGGGGGGCGAGCACTGCAAGAGGTTTCCGAATTGCTCGCTACGGAGCGATTTGAGGAAGCAAAGAAGCTCGCCTGGAAACTCATTCGCGAACAATTACCCCCCGGAAAACCTTTACGTGAAGAAGGGTTGTTATTGGCCGCACGAGCCGAAGCGAAACTGAAACGTTCACAACCCACCTATCGGCGGCAGCCCTGTGATCCTCCGCCACCGCCCGATTCACCCATTGATCGGCTCTATGATCATGCCGACCGGTTACTGGATGCGGGGAGAATTCGTGAGGCGGAACAAGCTCTCCGTCAAGTGTTGGCTCGTGATGCACATCACCACGATGCCACTCACAATTTGGCAATGCTGCTGCGGCTGGAAAACCGATACCACGAGGCTCGTCCGCTTGTACTAGAGCTTTACCGACAGGGGCATTTTCGCCGCGAGTACTTGATGACCACAGGTTGGTCGGAAAACCATCCGATTTTGACCGGCGGAGACAACAATTACTTAAATCTTTGCCGAACCGGAGCCCCCAATGATCCGCTGCCCATACTCAATCAGGTCAATGTCGAACAATTTGTTGCAAACCCAGCACAAACATTGAGGCTCCTAGAGGCAATCCTCACACGCGACCCGGAGTTGATCGAAGCTCAAGCGCGGCGCGGGTGGTGCTTGTTTTCGACTGGCGCGGACCAGGATTTTTTGCGTTGGAATAGGTCGCTGAATCCGTCGGCCGACGAACATCCATTGATCTGGGTGGTTCGCGGACTCTACTTGAAAAAGCATGGAGACCAACGCGAAGCTGTTCGCTCTCTGCTTCAAGCCGTTGAACTCAATCCATTACACAGGCAATCGTTTTATCAACTGACACAATTGTTCGGCGACTTGGGAGAAAATCAGCGAGCCGAAGCGTGCGCCCGTCGTGCAAAACTCATAGAACGATACGAGTCGGTAATCGGCACGTTGCCAGAATCGCTCGATCTACTGCACGAAGCTATTGATCTTGCGGAGTTGTTGCAGCGACCTTGGGAAACGCTCGGTTGGGCTTACGAATCCGTGCGACTATTTCCTGAGGACAAGAAGTCGCAAGAAGTCATTGCTCGGCTACAGTCCAAGTTGTCGCCGCAAACACCACTTTGTCTGGTGATGAGCAATGCCGAGTGGCGCATCCCAATGGAGGAATATCCAATTCCTAATTGGGATTCAGTGATCATCAAAGATCGCGACAAGGGAGTGAGCTCGCCAGACGTCGGCGTGGTTCGATTCGCAGACCGAGCAGCCACAATGGGTATCAATTTTGCCTTTCACAATGGTGCTGATCCGGTCGCTGGAATCGCTCGCATGTTTGAATTCAGCGGCGGTGGTGTTGGTGTTCTCGACTTTGATTGCGATGGCTGGCCCGATCTTTATCTTTCCCAAGGCGGACATTGGCCAGTGAACGAGCGGCAAACGAAATACTTGGATCGGCTCTTTCGAAACGTGCGAGGTGAACGTTTCGAGGACGTGACTGCGGCTGCGGGTTTGATTGAAAATAGCCTCAGCCAATCAGCGAGTGTCGGCGACATAGACGCAGATGGTTTTCCCGATGTCTACGTCGGCAATATCGGAGCGAACCGGCTTTGGTTGAATAATGGTGACGGCACGTTTCGCGACGTAACCGAATCCACAGGAGTTGCCGGAAATGATTGGACGACAGGAGCAGCCTTCGGTGACCTCAATGGTGATGGCCTACAGGATCTCTATGTGGTGAATTATCTGAGCGGCCCGGAGGTTTTCACGAGGAACTGCGTTCATTTGGAGAGCGAAAGGGTCCAATGCAACCCAACCCTTTTTCCTGCAGCCCAGGATCGGCTGTACCAGAATCTCGGTGATGGTCGGTTTGCTGATGTCACAGACGAGTCAGGAATCGTTGCCTCCAACGGAAAAGGGCTTGGTGTGGTGGTTGCAGATTTCGACGGCAGTCGCCGACTCAACGTGTTCGTGGCCAATGACACAACGGCCTGCTTTTACTTCGTGAATCGTGTCGATCAGTCGGGCGGGCCGCTGCGGTTCGTCGAGGAAGGGGTGCAGACCGGACTCGCATATGATGCAGCGGGAAATGCAAAATCCTCAATGGGCGTCGCCGCCGGTGACGCGAATCAAGATGGTCGCCTCGACCTCTTCGTCACGAACTTTTCTCGCGAGCTGAATAACCTCTATCTGCATCAGCCGGGTGACGTGTGGGTGGACAGCATTCGAGAGTCCGGCATGGCCGAAGCCGGATATGCGCCGATGGGCTGGGGCACGCAATTCATTGACGGAGACTTAGATGGACTTGAGGACTTATTTGTTGCAAATGGTGAGTTATTTGCCAACGCGAATTCGTACCAGATGCCGCCACACTATTTTCGAAACCGCGGAGATGGTCGGTTCACGCTGAATTCTCCTGAAACCCTTGGTCCCTACTTTACCCGAAATTGGATTGGTCGAGCTGTTGCCCGCCTGGACATGAATCGAGATGGCCAAGATGACTTGGCCGTGAGCCACGTTGACTCGCCCTTCACGTTACTCGTGAACGAAAGCCCGCGTCGTGGAAGATTTCTTAAGATTAAGCTTCGTGGCGTGATTTCAGATCGCGATGCAATTGGCACCACAGTTCGCTTAAAGGCAGGAGCAAAGACTTGGTCGAAGCAACTCACCAGTGGCGACGGCTATTCGGCAAGCAATGAGCGAGCACTCACTTTCGGTTTGGGAAAGACTGAGCAAGTTGATGCAATTGCTGTCTCTTGGCCATCTGGGGCCGATGAGATCATTCAAGATGTGGTTGC
>CAIJTL010000611.1 GCA_903823545.1 uncultured Planctomycetaceae bacterium | reverse complement strand
TGAGCACTTCAAGAATGTCGCAGTAACGGAACGGCAACTGATTTCGAGGGTCATCCGACCTAGCCTTGGTGTTTCCGACCGAAAACCCCTGACACGGAGGACCACCAATGATTCCGCGCGGAGCCAGTTTTCGATCCGTCAGCCATTCCACAATCGTGGCCGGAGGCACTACTGCGAGATCTTCATTCCGCGCAACGTCTCCCGCAAAGTTTGCGTTGAAAGTCGCTGTCGCCGCGCGGTTGTGATCGATTGCCAACACCGTCTCGAACCCGCCCTGTTCAAATCCGTAATCAAGTCCGCCGGCACCGCTGAATAAGCTCAAAACTGGAATTGTTAGCTTGTGTTGTTTTGGCATGAGTTTACGGTGCTTTGAATCGGTCATTGTGGAATCCACTTCTATGGTCACCTCAATATATGCAAACCAGTGCGGCAGCCCAACACCACGGGGCCGAGGTTGGCTTCGATGCCGTGGTTGGCGAGGTTCATGTGCGCCAATCGCCAAGTGGTCGGGTTGGACTTCTGGCCGAAGATGGCGACGTCGGTCTTGTTGCCGCCGTGGGCTTCGGCAAACTTTTCGGACTGGACGAACATGCCGCCGGAGCCGCAGGCGGGGTCGTAGACGCGGCCGGCATACGGTTCGAGCATCTCGACCAGCACGCGGACGGCGGAGCGCGGTCGGTTGTCGGGTCGTTCAATCATCGGTGCGTCTCCGGCGTTTGGGTGTTTTCTTCACTTCACCTTCGATCTTCTTCAAATCGTCGATGGCGTCCTGGAAGTGTTGGTCGACCGGCTGTGGGAGTGCCAGTTGTGCGACGCGGAACGTGTCGTATTCGGACTCGGCCTTTAGCCGGGCGGTGTCGTGCGAGATTTTGCCAGCGTGGGTGAGGATCTGGCGATCGGTGATGCGGATGAAATCGTCGAGCTTGGCGATCCAGTCGCGCATGTGCATCGGCTTGCGATTGAGCGCCTGGAGTTCGGCGAAGTCGAGGTAGGCCGAGACGATCAGGTTCAGGGCCTTGAGTTCGTCTTCCGTGAGGTAGTTCTTGGCGATGGTAACGTCGGGCTTTCGCACCGGGCCGGCGGGCGCGTTCTTCCAGTTCGTCAGACCCATGTGAGGCTGGGCGGCGCTGGCGCGAGAAGCGATCACCTCGGCGGCGGTGTGCCCGTGGGCGGCCCAGTGCAGCTTGTTCTGCACGGTCTGGAAGAAGAGTTTGGAGGCTTCGGCGGATGGGTCGTAGTCGATACTGGTGGCGTAGATGTCGGTGACCTTCTGGTAGAACATCCGCTCGGACGAGCGGATGTCGCGGATGCGGGCGAGCAGTTCGTCGAAATAGTCGCTGCCGAGCGTTCGCCCTTCTTTCAGTCGCTGGTCGTCCATAGTGAACCCCTTGACCAGGAGTTCGGAGAGACGCGCGGTGGCCCACTGACGGAACGCGGTGCCGCGGGCCGAGCGGACGCGGTAGCCGACGGCGAGGATCGCGTCGAGGGAATAGTGCTCGACGTTGCGGGAAACGTCGCGAGTCCCTTCGCGTTGAACTATTAAGTAATGCTTAATAGTTCGATCCGGCGGGAGTTCGCCCTCTTCATAAATCGCTTTCAAATGCTGATTTACGTTCGGTACTGTGACATCGTAAAGCTCGGCGATGAGCTTCTGCGTGAGCCAGACGGTGTTGCCGTCCAGGCGGACCTGAAGCTGCGATGCGCCGTCGGCGTAGATGAGGAACTGCCCCTGCGGCGCGGGCTGCCTGGCGTCGTCAGACATGCTCGATCCTCCCGAGTTGAACGCGGATGATGTGGTGCCGTTCGATTGCTTTCAAACACTTCTCCAGGTTGGGCCAGCGCGATTCGGGCGGGAGCCAGAAGACGCGCTCGGCGGTGTACTCGTCGCGGGATTCGAGCAGGCTTTCGATCTGTGCTGGCTTGATGCCGTCCTTGGTCAGCTCGGCCTGGAGTTCATCACGGCGGGACTGAAAGCTGTCGGAGATGTACTTGAGAAAGAGCAAGCCGAGGACGACGTGTTTGTACTCGGCCGCATCGACTTGACCGCGAAGAGCGTCAGCGGCTTTCCAGAGCGTGTCAGCGTAGGAGAGATCAGAAGCGGATTCGTCGGACATGCTGAGAGCAACTCACCTTCAAGTTCGCGGCTAGGTGTCATAATGACGAGCATTAAACTGAATCCACCGAGACTTTGCGATGCGACAGCCGCAGTTTGATTTCTCGAAACTTCAATCCCTCGGATGTTCTTCCATCCGTGGCGTCATGTCACGAAGCCCGCCTGCCAAAGCGTCCATTCTGACCGAACCGTAGCCGAGATCGTAGACTTGCCCGTGGTCGGATGCGAACATCTCAACCATCTGTTGCTCGGCCCAGCGTATCGCACGTTGAACGGTGATGATCTTCGCTCGCCGACTGCTCTGCGAATGCGACGAGTCCGCGTCAGCCCATTGCTGGACGTGCCAGGGCTTGAGTTCTCGAAGTCGCAACCCCTTCGGAATCACTTCAATGAACGACTGCAAGAAGCCGAGATACCAGCCATAGGACTTGGGGGCGAGATTCTTCTGCACCCAATCGAGAAAGAGGTCGATTGAGGTGCCCCCAGTTTCAGATCCAGGTGTTATGAGAGTTGGTTGGGTTTGAGTTTGGAGTGGTGTGGTTGGTGATGACGACGTGTGTGGCCCGCGACGGAGCGTAG
>CAIJTL010000610.1 GCA_903823545.1 uncultured Planctomycetaceae bacterium | reverse complement strand
TGCGGCTGGAGCCGTGAGAACTCCCGAAGTGATCGTGCTCGACCATGAACGCAAAGTGCGCTACATCGGTCGAGTCGATGACCAAGACGGGATCGGCTTTCGTCGCGAAGCCGCCAAGCGACAAGACCTGAAAATCGCGGTCGAGGAACTTCTGGCGAAGAAGCCTGTTAGCGAGCCACTGACCGATGTCGAAGGTTGCCTCATCGGCAGAGTGCGAGAGCCGAAGGCGAACAGCGAAGTCACATACTCGAAGCAAATCGCTCGCATCCTTCAGGATCGCTGCTTGAATTGTCATCGAGCCGGGCAGGTGGCTCCATTCGCGATGAGCAGCTACGACGAAGTGGTCGGCTGGGCGGAGATGATTGGCGAGGTCGTTCAAGAAAACCGCATGCCACCGTGGCACGCGAATCCACAGCACGGCAAGTTTTCAAATGCTCGTAGTTTGCCAGACGACGAAAAACGTTTGATCCAAGACTGGGTAAAAGCTGGGGCTCCCGAAGGTGACCGCAACGATCTGCCAGCCCCCAAAACATTCGTCGAAGGCTGGCAACTACCTCGCGAGCCAGACATGGTTGTCGCCATGCGAGATAAACCGTTCGACGTCCCCGCCACGGGAACGGTGCGATACCAGTATTTCGTGGTTGATCCGAAATTGACCGAAGACAAGTGGGTCGACGTTGCCGAGATTCAACCGGGCGAACGCTCGGTCGTGCATCACGTTTTGGTGTTCGCCAAGACGGAAGGTGAGCTACGACGATTTGATGGCGAAGGGGCTTTTCTAGCAGCCTATGTTCCCGGATTTCTGCCACAACGTTATCCCGACGGTATGGCCAAACTCGTTCCGGCTGGAGCAAAGCTCGTCTTCCAAATTCACTACACGCCGAACGGCAAAGCGACGACCGACCAAAGTCGCATCGGCTTATGTTTCGCTGATCCTTCCAAAGTGACGCACGCGGTAATCACCAGCGAAGCTCGGCAATCACGCGGTTTGGTGATTCCACCAAATGCTCACAACCACAAGGTCGAAGCAGACTCACCTCGCTCGCCGCTCGATGTGCAGATTTTGAATCTGATGCCACACATGCACGTGCGCGGGAAGTCGTTCCGTTATGAATTGGTGACGACCGACAATCGCCGCGAAACGATCTTGGATGTTCCGCGTTATGACTTTAACTGGCAGACCTCATACCAGCTTGCCGAACCGCTGGTCGCACCCGCCGGAGCTACGCTGCACTGCACCGCGCACTACGACAATTCGGAGCGGAACCCGAACAACCCGAACCCCAACGACACCGTCCGCTGGGGCGAGCAAACTTGGAACGAAATGCTGATTGGCTACTTCGACATCGCCGTCCCGCGTGCTCCCTTCGAAGCCAACCGAGCCAAGCAATCCGCATCATCAGACACTTCCGGGCCAGCCACCACCGACCGTCCCGCGTTGAACCTGATCACCATCATTGATCAGCTTAAAAAGCTCGACACCAACAAGGACGGCACACTCACACTCGACGAAGTCCCGCTCCGACTGCGCCCCATCTTCAAACAACTCGACCTCAACAGCGACGACAAACTCACCGCTGACGAAGCCCGCGAAGCGATCCAGAAACGCCGGCAGTAATACCAACTGAAGCCAAAGTGAGATGCTATCCGAGAACTGGGATTGAGCACTGACTTTTGTGAGCCGCTAGGCGCTAGCCGCGGGTTGTGGATTCGCCCAAAACCTGCGGCTAGCCGGGATTATTCATGGGCATCCCATTGAGGAAACGACGTGCCGCACACTAACCCGAAGCGCAAGCGAGGGCGA
>CAIJTL010000609.1 GCA_903823545.1 uncultured Planctomycetaceae bacterium | reverse complement strand
GTTTGTTCTGCGCCTCTCTCTCTCTCTGTAGCCTCGTCATTGCAGCGGATCAGATCCCGCCGAAGGTGAGCGAGTTCATTGCCGGGCCCCGATACAAGACGGCTCACTGGGGCTTGCTGGCGGTCGATTTGAAGACGGGGGAAGTGCGGCATGAATTGAATGCTGACAAGCTGTTTGCTCCGGCGTCGGTGACGAAGTGTTACTCGGTGGCATCGGCTCTCGATGCGTTGGGGGCGGACTATCGGTTTGAAACGCCGATCGTGCGACGCGGTGAGGTCAACGACAAAGGGGAATTGACCGGCGATTTGATTCTGATCGCGAGCGGCGACCTGACCTTTGGGGGTCGGACCTCCGAGACCGGTGAGATTGCCTTCACGGACGGCGATCACACCTACTCAAACGGCGGTTCGGAGTCGCAACTCACACCGCAAGACCCGCTCACAGGGTTGAACGATTTGGCCAAGCAGGTCGCGGCCGCCGGAATCAAGCGCGTTCGAGGCGATGTACTCATTGATGATCGGCTCTTCGAGAAGGCCGAAGGAACCGGCAGCGGCCCGGGGCGACTGACTCCGATTTACATCAACGACAACCTCATCGACTTTACGATTGAGGCGACCGAGGTTGGCCAGCCAGCGAAAGTCACTTGGCGTCCGCAGTCAGCCGCAATTCGCATCGAGACACACGTTGAAACGGTCGACAGCAAGGGGACCGTTGAATCGTCGATCCGCGACTACGGGGCAGGGCGGTTCAGTATTCGCGGGAAGATTCCGGCCGGTCACAAACCGGTTCTGCGAGTGATGGAAGTTGCTGATGCGGCGTCACACGCTCGGACGCTGTTGATCGAAGCGTTGCAACGAGTCGGCGTTTCTGTCGACGCCTCGCTGCAAGCCGATCACCCGATCGGCAAGCTGCCGCCGCGCGATGAGACGGTCAAACTGCCAAGCGTTGCGAAACACGTTTCGCCGCCGTTTGCCGAGAATGCTCGATTGATTTTGAAAGTGAGCCACAACCTCCACGCGAGCACGCTTCCTCTGATTGTGGCTGCGAAGAACGGTGGCCGGACTTTGAAAGACGGCCTGAAACTTCAACACAAGTTCCTCGAAAAAGCGGGAGTCGAAGCGAACACGATTTCGTTCGGCGGCGGTGCCGGCGGTGATCGAGCGGACTACACGTCGCCACGAGCGACCGTGCAACTCTTAAAATACATGTCAACTCGACCGGACTTTGAAGCGTATCGAAAAGCGTTGCCTCGACTGGGAGTCGATGGCACATTGGCGAAAGCGGTCGGTCCTGAAAGCCCTGCGAAAGACAAAGCGAACGCGAAGACCGGAACGCTGTTTTGGGACAACGTCATGAACGGCAATTCGCTGCTGACGAGCAAGGCGCTTGCCGGCTATCTGACGACCGCATCAGGCGAAACCTGGGCGTTCGCCCTCTTCGTCAACAACGTCCCGCTCCGCGACGGAGCCACGACAGCCTCGATCGGAAAAGATCTGGGGCGAGTTTGTGAATTGTTGTTTGAAGGGCCGTAGGACGGGCGGCCCTTCTGTGATTTGAGGAGAGAAGGCCGGTTTTGTCGTTGGTTATTGATCGTTGGTCATCGGTCATTTGTTTTAAGAAATGACTGATGATCAATGACCGATAACCAACGACCAATGCTCCCGGTTTGAGTCGACGCACGCGAGCCGCGTGCGCCACAGAGAGATCGCTAGAGAATCTCAAGCGTTGGCAGTGGCGCGTCGAGCACGACTCGTTTCACGATTTGCATCGCGACGTTTTCGGTCATGCGGAGAAGGTATGGTCGCGCCGGATTGTCTTCTTCGACCAGCGATGCGATTTTGCCATCGTCACCACGCACACGGATTGTGGCTTCGATCGGAATCTCACCGAGGAATGGGAGGCCGAGTTCCGCGGCTTTCGCTTTGGCACCACCGCGACCGAAGATGTCGCCAGTCATGTTCTCAACGATGCCGAGCACCGGGATTTTGACTTGATCGAACATGCTGATCGCCTTGATGGCATCGAGCAGCGCGACCTTCTGCGGCGTGCAAACAACGACCGCTCCGGCGAGCCCCAAAAGTTGCGACAACGTCAACGACACGTCACCCGTTCCGGGTGGCAGGTCGATGATGAGATAGTCGAGATCGCCCCAATCGGTTTCTTGCAGGAACTGAGTTAGCAGCTTGTGCAACATCGGACCGCGCCAGATGACCGCTTGGTTTTCACGAATGAGAAACCCGATCGACAGGATCTTCATGCCGTCTGATTCGATCGGTTCGAGTCGCTGAATCTTCTGGCCGTTTTCGAGTTCAAACTCTTTGACGATCGGCGTTCCCTTCGATCCCGTCAGATGCGGGATACTGGGACCATAAACGTCAGCGTCGAGCAGCCCGACTTTCGCTCCGAAATGCTTCAGTCCATAAGCGAGCGATGCGGCGGTTGTGCTCTTACCCACGCCACCTTTGCCACTGCCGACCGCAATGACGTTCTTGATTCGCAGGCCGATCTTCCCGCCGGTCTCTTTGCCAAGGACTTTCCAGGAATAAGTCACTTCCACTTTGCGATCGGTGGATAAGGCGTAAAGCGCCGTGCAGATTGCATCGCCGATTCGCTCGCGACCGGGATACGCCGGGGTTGGAAGTTGCACGTCAATTTTGATGGTGTCGGCGGTGATCTGAATGGTGTTGATCAAGCCGAGCCGGTCGTATGCGAGCCCCAATTCGGGTTCGACCAAAGAACCAAGTTTCGCGCGGATATCGAGTTCGGTCATAGTCTTTTCAATAAATAAACGCTGTAGTGCAAAAGCCCGCGAGCCACCGAGACAAGCTCGGTGGGGCTTGTTCGAGGCTTTAGTGGCTGGCAAACAACTTGCCGAAAAACGCTCACAAGCTGGCAGCATGTGGCTACGGCTTGAGGCGGGCGGATTTGTAGCAGTCGGGGTGAGCACAAACAACGAACGGTGTGCGAAGGCTACCAAATGCCTCGGCAACAGCGTGCGAGTCGTTCGCCAGAATACTCATCGATTAACACGTCGCGAGCCCCAGCATCGCGCAAAGTCCATTCGAGTTCTGCAGACTCGCTCGGACAAAGAATGATGACCGACGGGGCTTGTGGCTGTGTCGCAAGGCTTGTGAGCCACTGCAATCCTGCGGCGGCGTTTTCAGAAATCTGCAAAACAACAACGTCGGCGATTTCGGCGCTGCTTGCGATCGTCGATGGAAACGTGAGCGAAGAAAGTTCTTTGATCGTCCGACAGCCACGGACCCGAACTGGCTCGTTGACGAACTGCCGTTGTAGTTCCGGTTCCCAGCGTGACCGGGATTCAAGCACAACGATATTTCGCAGTGATGGGGGAGGCATCAGCAGACGCTACTTGTTGGCTCGCGCCGCAGCTTGTGCTCGGATTTGTTCGATTGGTGACAGCTTCTTGCCGTCTGCGACTTTTGGTGCTGCTGGCTTTGGTGATTCAGCAGGTGCCGGAACTTCTTCCACCGCAACAGAAACGGGAGCGGCTTCTGCAACTGGAGCCGGTGTCGCTTCGGCAGCGGGCGCTGGCGCTCCGCCTGCTTTGAGTGCCGCTTGTTGGCGGATCATCTCCAGTGGTGAGAGCTTCTTTCCAGCGGATGCAGGTGCTGCCGCTGTGGGCGAACTAGAGGCTGCTGCTGGAGCGCTGGCTGCGCCCGCGGTCTTGGCACCTTGTTGGCGAATCATTTCGAGAGGACTGAGCTTCTTTTCTCCAGCGGGAGCTTTCGCGGCAGGTGCGGCAGCTTTCTCCGCAGGTGCCGCCTTTTCGGCTTTGGCTTCAGTCTTCTTTGGAGCAGGAGCATCGACAACGGTCAGGTACTCTGGGTCAATGTCGTACCAACCGATGTCGGCCGGACCATCGAACATCACCAGAGCTCGGCAGCTCATGTTGACCGTCTTCACGACTCCGGTGAGTCCCTGAAATCGTTTCAATTCGGGCACGCCCGATTTCACGACGACGAATTTGTCGGTGTATTGCTTCTTCAACAACTCGGCTTGTTCAAATCGAGCGGACATGGCTGAAGTGTTTATCTCTGAAGGCAAATCGAAAACCGTCAGCCGAAGCTCGACCGACTCGGTCCACGAAGAGGGCGGGATGATACTGACCCGGTCTGCCGATGAAAACCAATCGGAATCTGAAGTTCGCTGCGATCTGCCGCCGACGCCTGTTCCGCCGTGGCGATCAGCGGCACCGAACTTCAAGTTTTGTCGAGTTCTGTGAGGTGAATCGCCACACATTCGGCGAGCGCATCAACATTGTAGCCCCCTTCTAACAGGCTGACGATTTTTCCGCCGCAGTATTCGTTTGCCACGCCAATGACGGACTCCGAAAGTTTGTGGAAATCTTCAGACTCTAGGCCGAGTGATCCGACTGGGTCTTTCGCGTGAGCGTCGAATCCGGCGCTCAACAAAACGATCTCCGGTTTACAGCGTTTGGCCGCGTCAATCAGCATCGACTGGAAGCGGGCGAGATAATCGCGACGGGCGGTCCCGAATTTGACTGGTAGGTTGAAGACCGTCCCTAAGCCTTTTCCTTGGCCGGTTTCGTTGCTGTCTCCCGAACCTGGATAAAACGGGAATCGGTGGGCCGAAAAGAAATGGACTTCGCCATCTTCGTAAAAAATGTCCTGCGTCCCGTTTCCGTGGTGCACGTCCCAGTCGATGATGAGCACTCGCTGTAATCCGTGCGTCCTCTGAGCATGTCGAGCGGCAATGGCCACATTATTGAATAAGCAAAACCCCATTGGGTCATTCGCCAGTGCATGATGTCCTGGCGGTCG
>CAIJTL010000608.1 GCA_903823545.1 uncultured Planctomycetaceae bacterium | reverse complement strand
TGCACAATTTGAAGCTTTAACGGGTTACATGTCAGAAGATTTTCGTGCATTTTGGTTCTTTCGACCACAAACCGGAGAGCTCGAATCACTGACGGACGGCCCCGGCGAGCAACCGTTTCCAGTTGTGCTCGCGACCGAAGATGGGAGTCATGCGATGGGAATTTTCTCTCAAGCTTCAACCGGTATGAACAGTTCCCACAATGAAGGTTCGGCACTAGCAGCTAAGCCGGGATACGGCCGCTGGCGGTTTGGTCCTGAAAAAGTGGTGAAGTGGAACTCCGTCTTTCGTATTCGCAGAACTGCCGGGATTGAGCCGGGGGAGTACTCGTTTCGCAATTTCGTGGTGGTCGGAGATCGCGAGACGGTCAGGAGATCGCTCGCTGAGCTGCATCGACTTTTCTCAAAATAAGGTGCGTGCAATAGATTCCTCACGAGGAAAACAACGCTAGGCCAATCGTCGTTCAACGAAGTGGCGTTCGAGAAATTTCCCCGATACGATCCCCACCCCGCTGACGGATAGCGCATGTGGAGTTTAGGGCTGAGGTCGCTCAAGAGTGCGACACATCAACTCAGCCAGGTGCATGGAGGGACCACGATCGGAGTCATAGACCGTTGGAACCAAGTGCAATGACCGAAACAACTTTAGATTCTCACGTCACCGAACAAGAATTGATTCATCGAGCACAAACCGCCGTCAGTAATTGCAACTGGACGGTCGGAGAATGTGCCGCGCAGTGGACGAAGAAATTTGCTCGAGGCCGAACCGACGCCGATTTTGGCGAACTGGTTGGCATGTCCGGCGATCAGGTCTATCAGCGTCGTCGTGTGTTCGAGACGTTTGCCGATGTTCAAACTCGATATGCATCACTTAAGTGGTCTCACTTTTATATCGCTCTGAATTGGGAAGACTCGACTGAGTGCTTGAGTTGGGCGAGCGACAACGCTGCGACGATTGCCGAAATGAAAGCTTGGCGACGTCTGCAACGCGGCGAAGACATCACGAACGATCCGTCAGATGATGATGCCGCGACTCAATGGGGCGGTGATGGGGCATCTGCGTTCGGAGAATATGGCTCACAGGGCGCGACCCCCGTTCGATCAGAATCAGACCTTGAGCTTCCTGCCGTGCGTGTTGCGTCTTCGGGCAGTGATAGCAATCGAGGCTCACGCGAAGTTGCCACAGCGGATACGGCCGGATTGTCTCAGGGTGAATACGCGCCTTACCGGACTGGCGCGACGAAGCCGCCGCGAGAGGTGCTTGATGAAGTTCCTGGAAGCCAGCCGTCCGTCAGTGTTGAGCAATCGGTGAAGCGGTTGTCGGTCATGATTGAGCGTTGCGCGAAGGCAATCACTCCGGAAGTTCAACGAAACTTTTCGCAACTTCCAGAAAAAGTACGTACTCGTTTCTTAGCCTCACTCATGGATCTGCGAGAACGTACGGCCGATTTGAAATAGGTGTTTTATGGAGCCTCGTGACGAATTCGATTTGCCACGAAAACCGCATATTCCAGGACCGACCGTTAATGGTTGGCTCGTGATGATCTTGCTGGCATTAGTCATCGTGTTGGTTTACCGCGATGTCCGTCGCCATAACCAACTCTTAGACCCCGAAGCTGCCGAACGGCTTGTGACTGCCAGAGGTGATTTGGCCGACGATGAAATGTCGACGATCGAGCTCTTCAAAAACATATCGCCGTCAGTCGTCCACGTCACGAACTTGGCTCAGAAAATTGATGCCAATAACTTCAACGTAATGGAGATTCCGCGCGGAGTCGGTAGCGGCTTCATTTGGGGTGACGATGGCTACATCGTCACCAACTATCACGTCATTCAAGGAGCCGCGGCCGCAAAAGTGACACTCGCCGACAACACCGTTTTGGATGCCAAACTGGTTGGGTTTGACGACTCGAAAGATATCGCTGTTTTGAAGGTTAACGCACCTCCGGAAAAGCTCAGACCAATCCTCGTGGGGAGTTCTTCGGATCTTCAGGTTGGACAAAAAGTATTCGCGATCGGCAGCCCATTTGAGTTAGACCAAACGTTAACGACGGGCGTCATTGGCGGCCTCGGACGTGAGATTCAATCGGTTTCTGGACGCCCAATTCAAGGGGTAATTCAAACGGATGCAGCCATCAATCCTGGTAACTCTGGCGGCCCACTTCTAGACAGCAGCGGTCGTCTGATTGGTGTAAACACTGCTATCGCGAGCCCGTCGGGGGGGTCTGTTGGAATCGGTTTCGCCGTGCCGGTGGATATCGTTCGTCGGGTTGTTCCGCAGTTGATTCGTACGGGTAAAGTAGAACGTCCGGGACTTGGGGTCCGGACGGTTGATGACAGAATTACTCGTCGAATGGGATTAGAAGGAATTCTCGTCGATAAGGTGCTACCTGGCTCAGCCGCAGCCAAGGCTGGTTTACGTTCGATGGACCGAGAAAAAGGGGGTGTCGGTGACCTGATCACCGCCATTAACGGTCATGAAGTACGAAATCATGACGATCTCTATTTGGCTCTGGATGCACGTTCGATCGGAGACACGGTTAAGGTCACGGTGCTTCGTGATGGTAAAGGCATCGAGCTTTCTGTAATCCTGCAACCATTGCCAACTGTATCTCCGTAGAACTACGCAGGGAGATTCCCTGGCAGGATGCTTTGGGACGCGGTTGGTAAGGTCATGCGCCTCGTTGACAAGTTGAAGCGCCGAAGTACGATGCGTTGCGTCATGCGGGTTTTTGAGGACTTGAGCCCCCGCGTCAATTTTCCCCAAAAACGGCAATCTGGCCCATCGGCGAAACGGTTGTTAATCATGGTTTCCCTGATAACTCCTGAAATTCGGAAGCGTGGCGACGTCACTGTGATCGCCTTTGGTCCGCAATTTGAGTCGCTTGATGAAACGGTCTTGGACAAAGTGCGGGACTTGGTACTGGAGACCGCAAAAAATGCGGAGCCCGCTAAGGTCGTCATCGACTTGAGTCACACGAAGTTTTTCGGGTCATCGTTCATCGAAGTGCTGTTCCGCATTTGGAACCGCATCAATGGACAGGCAGGTGGAGGATTTGCGCTAGCGGGACTCTCTTCGTATTGTCGTGAAGTGCTTGAAATCACTCATCTCGACAAGCTGTGGAAACTGCATGCGAACGAAGATGATGCTGTCGCTAGTTTGTCGTAGCGCCGACGATGTAGGTGGCCTGCGAATCACCGCGACACCGTAGTTGAAACATCTCAGTAAGTGCATCAAACAGTTGTGCGGCTTTCGTGACTCGGATCATCTGCTTTGGCAATTTCTCGCCAGGGCACTTTGCGGGAGCGTGGTCGGCGGCGAAGTGCTGACTCCGTTGCGGAGAGCAGGCTTGATGGCGATGGGTGGTCGATGCGCACCGTGGAATTGGTGAGCCGATAAAATTTCCGCTGCGCTGATTGCCAAAGATGAGTGACGACCTCACGAGTGCTCGCGGCTTCAGGTTCTTCAACTCGAAGCACAAACACCGTCGCTAGCAATCTTAGGACAACGCTTACGGAGAACAACACATGGAAATGCGACACTCCGACCGCTAGAAACGAAAAATCCCAACCAGCGAGTGCGCGTAGCGCCGCGCCCGATGCAATTGATGTCACTCCACCGACCATGCCAGCAATGGCGGTTCCGGCGGCGATGTACATGGTTCGATTTCCGACTGGCGAATAGCTTAGTAGAAATCCATGCTGAGCGATTGCAATTCCCGCGTTGAGGAGTGCATCGAGCATGAAGACTGGAATCAACAACCAAAACGTTAACTGCGGATTTGAAGGGACGAGTATCAGTGCGAGCATCAATGTGGATTTGAAGGCGATCGATAACACTAACAATGGCCGATGCCCAAATCGGTCTGCGATCCACCCCATTCGACCGGCGGTCAATGCGCCTCCAATCCATGAGCAGGCCCAGAGCAACATGACGTGGAACAAGTCCATTCCGACGTATTCCAACAAGAACAAGCTGATGAACGGTGCTCCGGTCATCGCCGCAAAATGCCAGAAGCACATGAAGCCAATGAAGGCTCGAAACTCACGTTGTTGAAACGGGGCCACCAGAATGTCGCGCAATCGTGGGCTCGGAGCAGGCTGAACTGGAGGTTCATCGACCCACAAAAAGAAAAGTAAGTCAGCGACGCCGCAGAACGCTGCAATAACTCCCATGATTGCAAATGCGGGTTTGATTCCGCCAGGGTGATATGCCGTAAACAGCGCTGCTAGGCCCAATGCGAACGCCGCGGTCCAATGCATCCACAGGTGCCGACGTCCCCAAAAACGACCGAGTCCTTGTCGAGGCAGATAATCTCCCATCCATGACATCCACAGCGGATGGCAAAAATCGGACAATGCGTAGTTTAGAGCTGTCAGTCCCAACAACGTCCAGATCCAAAACCCTGGCGGCATGTCGGGCCATATCATGGGCCCGAGTGCTGCTGGTTGCATTAGGAGTCGGTGAGTGATGCCCACAGTGAGCCACAACCACCGACGATATCGAACGTGAGTGACAGCGACCCCAGCCACAAATTGCATAAACAGCATCGCCGTGGGCAATGCTCCGAGGATGCCAATGTGAAAACCATTCGCACCCAACGAACGCGCGTATTGAACGGTCGCGGGGGAGGTCGTCAGTTGCAAATAAATCATGCCCAGGCAGCCTGCGACAATAATCGCACGCTGCGCGACGGCTTGAGACCACACGGTAGGAACTCGCTGAAGGTAGGACTGTGGAGTGGAAAAGGTGCGGAGATGCGAACGCTCACGCAGCGGAAGTCTGAAAAATCATCAATTAACTTCCTTGAAGGGAGCGGGACTCTAGCGAATGAAGTCGATGATGGGGAGACGTGTTCTCCCGCAATTCGCCAGCGGCTTTTGCCGATTCGCGTTTCAATGTCGTCAGTAAGAAGTTACCGAATCCCGCCAGACTGCATCCAAGTCTGCAAACACTCGAATTGAGTGAATTTGTTCCATTGGGCTATCATCCATGCTACGTATGAACGACACATCTGCCGAGATTTCATATTCGGCAGAATCTTTCAAAGCCTCGAAACGAAGTCCGCTATGAACAAGACGATGTCTCGCCTCCTGTTGCTGGCGACTGTTGCTGTGACGCTGATTTGCGGATCGCTCCGATCGGATTCAATCGGCGATGACCAATTCCGTGACCCAATCAGCGGAAAGAGCCTTGCGACGAAACGTCCAAGCGCGATGGACCAACCGACGTTGTTGAATGTCACACTGAGTCCCGACAAAGGTCCGGCCACACAAAAGGCTGGTGAGGTCTTTGTGCTGGCGATCGGGTTAAAACTTCCGGATGGGGGTTACACGTATTCGACCAATCCCGATTTCCCCGGTCCCACTCGCATCATTCTCGATAAGAATCTGACAGGAATTGAACCCGTCGAAGATGCGTTCTTTGCTGATCACGAACCGGAAACGGAATTCTCAACGGAGTTCAATCAGAATATCGAGAAGTTCAAATCCAGCGTCACCTGGTCTCGACGATTTCGACTACTACCTGGAACGAAGTCTGAAGACGTTCGGATTTCGGGGCGAGTGAAGTATCAAATTTGCGATGCTCGTCATTGCACACCGCACGATGAATCCTTCGCGGTCACGATCGATGCTCCTGCACGTGTTGTGCTAACCGCGAATGCTCGCGAGCTTGCCAATAAGCCAGACCATTCGCCTGCTTCAAATAAGAAGCCTCAATCACTGAATGTGCCTTCGGAATCGCTGCTCGCTTCAAACGGACCGAAGCCATTTGAAATTGAAGTTGTCCCACAACGCGGAAAATCTGCTGATCCGATAAAAGCTCGATTCCGCTTAGCACCTGAAAAGGCGAAGGCCGGTGAGGCAATTACGCTCACAATCACGATGCAGCTTGAGCCTGGTTGGCACACGTTTGCTCTCGATCACGATCCCAAGAACGTCGGAAACCCGACTGTCATCGAATTGTTAGCGACGGAAGGTCTAAAACCGGCAGACGATGTTTTCTCGCCGACCTTGGCACCGGAGGTGGAAACGGTCGACGGAGGCAAACAGCAGCGTATTCACCACAAGGAGATCAGTTGGTCTCGGCAATACACGGTCGAAAACACGGAGTACGGCGTTCGTGGCGAATTGCGTTATCAGATTTGTCGTGATGGCCAATGTCGGCCTCTTAAGAAAGTGCCGTTCGAGCTAGGGGCCATTAAGCCTGAGCCAGTCACTGTTCCCGAGGTGAATCCCGAAGTCGCCGTGGAAACGCCCGGTGATACTGGTGGCTTTGAAGAAATTCTCCCAGCCTTCAAAGGAAGGCAGTTTCAGCCAATTGAAATTCAGCAGAGCCAAGGGGATGTCAAAGAAAATAAGCAAGAAGATGGCTTGGCCTTGTATCTGTTGTATGCGTTCCTGGGTGGTTTGATTCTGAATGTGATGCCGTGCGTCTTGCCAGTGATCGCAATCAAGGTCTTGAGCTTCGTGCAACAAGCGGGAGAAAGCCGCCGTCGGATTCTGTTGCTGAATTTGATGTACTCGGCGGGCGTGGTTGTCGTGTTTTTGTTGTTGGCGAGTTTGGCCGTGTTTGCGAAGTACGGTTGGGGGAATCTATTCCAGAAGCCTGAATTTCAATTGGTGATGTCGTTGATGGTCTTTGCAATGGGCTTGAGCTTGTTAGGTGTTTTTGAAATCCCCGTGCCGGGCATGATCGGATCGGCCGCAAGCCACCAACACCAAGAAGGTTTGACCGGTGCGTTTCTGACGGGCATGTTCGCGACGCTGATGGCCACTCCGTGTAGCGGGCCGTTCTTGGGTGTCACGTTGGGCTGGTCGGTGAAACAACCCGCGCACATTACTTACTTGGTCTGGTCCGTTATGGGAATCGGCATGTCGTTTCCTTATTTGTTGCTTGGTGTCTTTCCGGGTTGGGTGAAGTTCATTCCTCGACCCGGAAATTGGATGGTGACGTTCAAGCAAGTCTGCGGGTTCCTGCTGTTGGGGACCGTGTTGTTTTTGATGAACAGCATGAAGCCGGAGGCGGTTTTCTCGCTGTTGATTCTGCTGCTGGTTGTCGGCTTCTCGCTGTGGATGATCGGGAACTTGTACAACATCAACTCACCGAGTTCGCGCAAGTGGAATATCCGCTTCTTCGCGACATTGCTTCCGGCGGTCACTTGCTGGTGGCTGTTCACGGCCAGTCTTCAGCTCCCGTGGAAACCGTTCACGGGTCCGACAGTGCAACAAGAATTGCTTCGAGGACGAACGGTGTTGATCGACTTCACGGCCGATTGGTGCTTGGCTTGCAAGGTCAATGAAAAATGGGCGCTGAATACATCAGACACTTTGGAGTTAGTGAAACAGCACGACGTGATCACGTTGAAGGCCGATTGGACTGACGATTCGCCAGAAATCAAACGCTGGCTCGACACGTTTAACAGTATTAGCGTGCCGCTCACGGTGATCTTCCCCGGCAATGATCCGACTAAGCCAATCATTATTCGTGACAGCTACACCAAGAAGACGCTACTGCAACAGCTTGGCCAAGCTGTCGAGGTCAAAGCGGCGAATCAAGCGACGGTTACACAGCGTTGAGACGAATTGTTTTCCAACTAGCACGACGCGCCAGCGAGTGGTTCTGGCAACGACCACTCGCTGGCGCGTCGTGCTTGTCCCTCACTCCAGATAAGTCGATCCACCGACCGCCGCTTCG
>CAIJTL010000607.1 GCA_903823545.1 uncultured Planctomycetaceae bacterium | reverse complement strand
GCCATACTTATACATCACGACGAGCCTGCTGGTCCCCGCTTTGGCTTCCACTTACATGGCGACCGAGCGACGGCTTAGTTTCGCGCGGTTGCTAATGTTGAGCTTCGCCGTACAGATTCTTTTAGCCGCTCTACTTCGCCTGTTTCTGGCCGTCACAGACGCTGGTTGGGTGACTTTCGTTTCGCCGTTGGGCTTTGAAGTCATCCTCTTTCTGACGAATGTTTGTTTTTGGACTTTGGCTGGGCAGTTGCTCGATGTTCGTCAGGCAAAGCGATTGTTTCCGTTGATTGGTGCCGGGGAATGGATCGCGATGGTAATTGGTGGCTTTGCGACTCCGACGATTGTCGGAGTCGTTGGAACGGTCAACTTGTTTTTGATTTCGGCAACTGGACTTGGCTCAGCGTTGGCAATCGCTTGCGTCCTGATGCGTGACAATTCGAGTTCCGCATCAGACGGCGGCGAGCAAGAAGCCTCTGAGGACGCAGATGCAAAAGTGCGCGCCAAAAGCCCTCTGAGGAATCCGTATATCCTCTTCATGTTGGTCAACAACGCCCTATCGATGGTCGGTTTCTTTTTTGTGGATAACGCGCTCAATGGTATGGCGGAGCAGCGTTTTACGAACGCCGATCAGTTGGCTGGTTTTCTGGGTCAACTTTGGGCCTGGATGGCGATTGCCGTGTTACTGAGTCGCGGGTTCTTTTCGAACCGTCTGCTGGGCCGGTTCGGCGTGAACATTGGATTGTTGGCACTTCCGGTCTCGGTGTTTGTGGGAGCTGTCGCGTTCTGTTCCGTCGGAACGATACTGGGACTCGCATCGACGGTGACTTTCGGGATTCTGGTCTTCACGAGGTTCGTGGACGGGCTTTTTCGATTCGATCTCGACGCGACGGCGGGCCTCATTCTCTATCAGCCACTTCCGCCCGCTCTACGGTCATGGACTCAAGTGACAAACGACGGAGTTTTCATGCCCGTAGCAATCGGCGTTTCCGGATTGTTACTGCTGTTCTTGAAGAGCACTTTGGGGTTCGACGCATTGGGCATTATGTATTTTGTGCCGGTGATCACTTTGATTTGGGCGATCAGCGGCTTTTCTGTGACGAGTCGTTACCCGTCGATGGTCGCGGCGGCACTGACCAGCCATCGCTTCGACACTACGACGCTGTCACTCAATGACAGCACGAGCTTGGACTTGCTGAAGGGGCGACTTCAAAGCAAGAACGCGACCGAGGTGCTATACGCGCTGGCTCTTTTCGAAGAGTCCGATCCGGACTACTTGCGTGCTACGCTGCCGATGTTGCTTGATCATGCGGAGCCTGAAGTTCGACGCGAAGCATTGCGAGTGCTCGCGCGTCTCGACGTTCGCTTGGCGATCCCGGCCGTTCGTGAGCGAATGCAATCCGATGATTGCACTCATGTGCGTGGCGAAGCCATCCGGACGATTGCACGACTCGAAGAAGACGACGCATTCGATGAATTATTGCCATTCTCGAAATCGGACGATCCGGAGTTGCAAGTCGCGGCGATTGTCGGATTGATGCGGCACGTCGGCATGGAAGGGGTCGCAGCGGCGATGGATCAATTCGCCAAGCTGCGAGATTCCACCGACCCCACTCAGCGAATTTTGGCCGCTCGAATTTTGGGTGACATCGAGATTCACAATTTTTATCGCCCGCTTCTGCCGCTGCTTCGTGATGGAAACGCTGAGGTCCGCTACGAAGCGTTGATCGCCGCAGGGAAACTCAAAAACCCTCGCTTATGGCCAGACGCTGTGGCCGCGCTCAACATGCCGAACGTGCAAAGCGCTGCGATGTCTGCGTTGGTCGAAGCTGGTACCGCAGTCCTGCCGTTGCTTGAGCAAACCTTTGAAGACCAAGCGACGTTACCAGAGCTCCGAGTTCGACTAATTCGCATTCTGCAACAAATTCGGGGCGAGCGTGTCGTCGCATTTCTTGTGCGACACATTGATATGACTCATCACTCCGTTTACCCCCGACTGCTCTACGCATTGAGCGCATGCCACTATCACGTCCTGGCAAACGGGACCGCGCGAATCATGGAAAAGATTCGCGCAGAATCTCGATTCACAGCTTGGCTATTGAGCGTTCAAGCGGCCTTGCCCAATACCGAATCTGTCCAACTGCTGCGAGATGCCCTTGAAGGACTTCAGCGACAATGTCGCGAGCGAATCTATCTTCTCATGGCGTTTGTGTACGACACGCGGTCGATTCGTAATTCGCAGAACAACCTCGAACACCCATCGCCAGAGCGGCGTGCCTATGCGATCGAATTGGTCGATTCGATCATCGCACAAGAGCTCAAACCCTTCGTGATGCCGTTGCTCGAAGAGCTTCCAGTGACAGAGCGTCAGCAGCGACTCAAGGTTGTTGTGGAACCGGTGACGGCGACCTTACCTAGGTTTCTCAATGACATCCTGACTCGTGGCGAAGAACACACGACCGATTGGCTCCGCACCTGCGCCGCCTACAGCATCGCAGAACTGCGACTCGCAGAATGCACGAATGCAGTCATTGCAACCATTGCAAACACGAGAGACTCGATGCTCTGTCAGACAGCCTTGTGGGCGCTGTCGAGACTCGATCCTTCCGCCTATCAGCAACAAATCGCTCAACTCTCAAAATCAGCGAACGCGGCCTTCAGCGAGAGCGTGATCGCCACCATTGAGAGTAAGGAACATCGCGAACAAGGTACAACTCCCATGCTGTTGGATATCGAAAAGCTGTTGATCCTGAAGACCGTCCCCATTTTTGCCGAAGCCCCAGATCATGTGCTGGCGCAGGTTGTCTCCATTTTGGAGGAGCAAGAGTTCGCGGCCGATCAGCGCGTTTTCGAGAAAGGGGACTTAGGCACGAGCATGTATGTCATCGTCAGTGGCAAAGTCCGAGTTCACCTCGAAGATCGCGAACTGACAGTTCTCGGTGAGCGCCAAGTTTTCGGCGAACTGGCACTGCTCGATCCCGAACCGCGCTCCGCTTCGGTGACCGCGACCGAACCGACGCTCCTCTTCAAGATTTCGCAATCCGCCATCTACGAACTGATGGCCAACCACATTGAAATCACTCGCGGCATCATGAAAGTCCTCTGCCGACGAATCCGCCAAGTGAAGTAGCTCAAAAAACCAGACAAACGGTACTAGGTTCAAAATGGGGCCACCCGACTCATGCGAACCATGACAAGGATTTTGAGTTTGAGGATGCCTAAGCTAGGGTAACCGAAGGCTCTTCTTTGTGAGAGTTTGAGTTTTGATGGCAGCTTCGAGCGGTCCAGAAGAGAAGGGGGTGGGCACACCAGTTCAACATGCCGGAGCGGTGACAGAGAACGATTTTGGCAAGCCGAGTTCCGAACGCTCCTCCGACAACCAATGACGACTGCACGACGGACTGACGATGGTCATGACCGACATACTGACGAAGTCCTCAAGTGGCGTTCATCATCATTGACAGACACGTGCCGACACCTGCCTTGCGACCCATTGATTTCCTTCGCGATCGACGTGGATGACGTCACGCGGCAGAAATCGCTCGATCGCTCTGCGGCCCGATCGCTCGAATAAAGGGACGAGGTCGATGCAACCGACTTTCGTCTCTGCCGCGACTTGGCGAGTGACTTCCTGATACGGCAATCGCCACGTTGACTGATCCAAGAGTTGTCGCTGATCGGGCCAAACCACCAGGATGGCCTCGCTATTGTGTTCGTGACACATCGCAATCATCGATCGCAGGTTGTCGGCGAAGTCATCCAGGCTGACTCTAGGTGTCCATCGCATATTGGGATCGAAGTAATTCAACGTCGCCTGTTCGGCCCAGCGCGATTCGTTATTGATCGTTTGTTGTGCGGCTGACGGGAGTCGCCACGAACGCAACCAAAACAACGCGCGGCTCTGGTTTATCCACGAGCCGATCAACGGGAATGACGAACTGCCGTGGTCCTTGTCGGCGAGATCGTCCCAGCGCCAGCCATCGTTGTTGCCGAACGTGATGATCGTGAATTGAGGATGCCACTTCTCTAGTTCTGCTTTGAGCCGCTTTCGTCCTTGGTAGCTTGTTTGGCCAGGAATCCCCGCGTTGAGCACTTCGACCGCTTGAGCCGACGTGTTCACCTCGGTCGCTGTTAGATCCGAATCGAGCAGCGTCTGTAGTTGGTTCGGCCATGCGTCTGCGAAATCGACTCCGAACGCAAATGTTGTGCTGTCGCCAAAGCAAAGGATTCGCCGCTTGTCGCGGGTTTCTTCGACGGAGACTTCGCGGCTGCGCATGCCGTGGCTGTTGGACATCATGCCGCCCCACCAATTGCCTCGCTCTTCGGGGGCGACAACGTTGGGCTTCAGACGCCAGAAGCAATCTGGGTCTGATTGGAAAATACTCTCCCCGGGTTCGTTGCCGAGATGCACGATGATCTGTTCGATCTGCTCGAAGCGTTTCGCGATCGATGCTTCAGTGACAACACATCGGGCGACGAACTCAATGAACGCGAGCAGTGTCAGCAACGGGACGCTGGCAAACAGAAGGCGTTTGGCGACGGAAAGTTTTCGAGGAGATTGAAGTGACGGGGCATCCATGCCTGCTTCCGTTGTGTCAAAGTCAGTTCGAGATCACTCTTCCAGAATGTAATTGGCCGCCATCGAGCGACCAACGGTAAACCGTCCCATCTGAGTTATCGATTTGTGTCGCGTTATCGGCGAGGCCAGACTGATTAAACCGAGACAGTCGTGGAGTTAAACGTGCGAGGTCGTCTTCGAAATACGCTGCTTTGGACATTCTCGTCGTTGCTCGTCGTCTTCGTATTCGCAGGCGGCGCGATCTTCGCCATCGACCGTTTGAAGTGGGATGAAGATACGGTTCATGGAATCCTTGGCCTGAGTGCCGTAGGGCTGCCACTAATCACTTTTGTCTTGGCGCGGCGCGGACATCTGCCTGGAACTGAACGACCAATCTCGCCGAACCGGGCCGAACCGTCTGAGAGCAATGGCGTGACGCGGCCTGACCAAGTCACACCAGTAAAACGGTCGCGGCGACGTGGCGATCTCTGGTTGTGGTTCAGTTTAGGTTTGTTCGGCTTCGCCTTGGTGACCCCCGCGTTGTTCTTTGAGGCCAGAGACTCAATGCTTGGCTTTGTGGCGTTATTGATTGGATGGCTCGGTTTGTTCGTTGGTCAATTTGCTTGGTTCGCAAATCTGTTTTGGGGATTAGGGCTGGTGTTGCTGCTATTAGGGCGTCCGAAAGGGGCAATCGTTGTCATTGCCTGTGGGGTTCTCATCGCACTGCACACGTTCGCCCTCATCGGCGAAGAGTTACCGGGAGACGAAGGAGGCGTAACTCGCATGATCGTCTCCGGCGCAGGACCAGGAACTTATCTCTGGCTGTCGAGCTTTCTCACGTTGTTGATCGCGTCATGGAGAGCCGGTCGGCAAGTAGAACGCGATCGTTGATCCATGAGATGCAAAACTTTTACGACGGAAATTCGTATCTCGAATCGTCTCGAAAGATTCTTTTTGCAACGCTGAGGTCACGGAGTTTGTCGCAGAGGACGCGGAGGTTTCTTCGCGTCCTCTGCGTGCGTTTTCTCGGCGCACTCAGCGTTTCAAAAAATGAATCTCCAAGAGCACCCCGTCGGCTCAACAGAATTGGCGGTTCTGCCAAGAATTGCGATCAGAGGACCCTCAATTTCTCCGAAAGCGTTATGGTCGCGATTACGACGTCCTCAATTCATAATGGCTTTCCGCTAGCGGCAGGGCCTGTTGGCGTTTTTGACTTTTGATCAAGGTAACGACTCATGCGCAGATGGTTTGCTCGTCACTGTTCGGCGCTACTCGCCACGTTGGTTGCCGCTGGCGGCATCGGTTTCTCGGACTCTGAGCTGTTCTCACAGGAAGCGAAGAAGCCCGTTTCGCAGGAGGCGAAGAAGCCGCTCATTCCGCATGCGCAGGACAAAGCTCCGAACGAGCCACGTGATGCTAAGACGGCGGCCAAGATGATGACTGTGCCCGAAGGGTTTTCGGTCGAGGTCGTCGCGAGCGAACCGGACATCGTGAATCCCGTCGCAATGGCGATTGATGAACGCGGGCGGTTTTGGATTACCGAGTCGCTCGAATATCCGCGCCGCGAACCGGGTGTCGGCAAGGACCGCGTGAAGGTGCTTGAGGACACCGATGGCGACGGGCGGTGTGATAAGTTTTCCATCTTTCTGGATGGGCTCAACATCCCGAGCGGCGTGGCGGTCGGGCATGGCGGTGTGTGGATCGCGAATGCTCCCGACATTCTCTTTGTGCCGGATGCCGATCGAGACGGAGTTCCTGATGGCCCGCCGCAAGTCGTCGTCACCGGCTTTGGTCGCACCGACACGCACGAGCTACCGAACTCGCTGACTTGGGGGCCGGATGGTTGGCTGTATGGGCTCAATGGCGTTTTCAACTTCAGCAAAGTGACTTACCCGCCAGATTCGCCGTGGCTGAAGCATGTGGCCGAGTTGCTCCGCAACTCGGCGCCGAGTCGCGGAGCGGCTCGGCCACAAGAAGTGCGCACCGAATTCAAATTCACCTGCGTGATGTTCCGCATTCATCCGCGCACTCGCGAGTTTCAGGTCTTCTGCGAAGGCACGAGCAATCCGTGGGGCATCGCGTTCAATGACGAGGGCGAAGCCTTCATCAGCGCTTGCGTCATCGACCATCTGTGGCATCTGGTCGAGACCGGCTACTACCACCGTCAAGGCGGGCCGTATCCGCCCTTCACATGGAAGATTGATTCCATCGTCAAGCACAAGCATCAGAAGGCGGCTTACTGCGGCATTCACTACTTCGACAGCGACGCCTACCCGGAGAAATACCGAGGTAAGCTCTACATGGGCAACATCCACGGCGGCTGCATCAACGTGGATCGCATCGAGCGTGATGGCTCGACCTACAAAGGTTTTGGCGAGGACGATTTCCTCACGGCGAACGACGCGTGGTTCATGCCCGTCGTGCAAAAGACCGGCCCGGATGGGTGCCTCTACATCTTGGATTGGTACGACCGATATCACTGTTATCAGGACGCCAACCGAGACCCCGCCGGCATCGACCGCCTGAAGGGCCGGCTCTACCGAGTGCGCTACAACGGCAAGGACGTGGCGCAAGATCGTGGCCGAGTTGCTCCGCAACTCGGCGCCGAGTCGCGGAGCGACTCGGCCACGAAAGACGCTGCAAAGCCGCGCGTCTATCCGCAGATCGACCTAGCGAAAGAAACCGACGAGCAACTCATCGAACGCCTCGGAGCGAAGAACGACTTCATCCGCTGGACGGCCACGCGGCTGTTGCAGGAGCGAGATTCTCGTACCAGTCAAACTCAAATTCTCGCGAAAATCTCCGGTCAAGCCGTTCCACCAGCCAACCGTATGCAAGCACTATTCGCGTTGAGCGGGATGACGCTTCCCCAACCCGAATGGAACGACGCCAAGAATTGGTACGCGCGACTTCGACAGCATGATGATGCGGCGGTTCAAGCGTGGGCCATTCGACTCCTCGCAAATCGCGGTAATCTCGATGCCTGCTTCGTTGAAGGACATTGGCTGGACCGGCCTGCGGTAGTCGCGTTGCAGTTCGCGTCTGCCACCTCCAAGCTCCCGAAGGGCTTTGACCGCGTGGCACTGACTGCACTAATCGGGATTCTCGCAAATCATCGAGACGATCGACTTATCCCGCACATCGTTTGGCAAAACCTTCATCCACGTCTTGATGACCAAGCCGACGACTTTGTTGCTTTGCTCGGCGAGGGCAATCTCGTTCGGGCAAAGCCCGTCGCCGACCTCATGCCGCGAGTCGTGGACCGCATCCTCGGCCGACAAAAGTTTGATGCGGCTCCCGTCGCCAAACTGTTCGCGTTGTTGCGGGACGATCATCCGCAGGTTGCCAAGCAGGTCATTGAGCTTCTTTCGGCCAAGGTGCAATCGGGAGAGCTGAAAGGGGACAAACTCGATCAACTCAAGGTTGCGATGGAGCCGGAGATGAAGCCGATGATGGGGGTCGAATCGAAGCATCCGCTGCGGCTGGAAGCGTCGCTGCTGTCGCTCAGTTGGGGTGATCGTGGACCAGCGGTCGGGACGGCGCGATCGATGATCCTCGATAAAGAGGGTGTCCCTGCTCAACGACTGGCGGCTTTCAACGCACTGATCTCGGCCAAGGATGGCTGTGTCGCTCAAGTCGCTCGCGGAATCCTCAGTCGTAAGCCAGCGGAGCCGTCAGCATTCGTGGTCGATTTCATCGCCGCACTCGGCCGCATGGATAGCGGCAAGCTCGAAGTGGAAGTGGGCGAAGAACTCGTGACACGATTCGCGGAGCTGCCTCCCGAGTTGCAATCCTCGGCCATCGAATTGCTGACACAACGAGCCGGTTGGTCGAAGTTGTTGCTGACTCAGGTTGGCGAGAAAAAAATCGCGGCAACCGCCATCAACGTGAATCAGGCCCGGCGCATCCAGGCTCTCAAAGACAAAGAACTCAACGACCTGCTGAGCCGCCATTGGGGCCAAGTGCGAGACACTCGCAACCCCGATCGCGAGAAGGTTGTCGTCGAAATGAAATCGCTCGTCCGCCAAAAGCCGGGCGATCCGTTCGCCGGTGAAAAAGTCTTCAAACGAGTCTGCGCCGCGTGCCACAAAATCTACGGCGAAGGTCCAGACATCGGCCCCGACATCACCTCGAACGGCCGCAACGATTTCAACCAACTCCTCTCGAACGTCTTCGACCCCAGCCTCGTCATCGGAGCGGGCTATCGCGCTTGCACCGTCGTTACCACAAACGGTCGCGTGCAAAGCGGACTGCTCGTGGAAGACAGTCCGCAACGAGTTGTTCTCAAGCCTGCCGCCATCGGCCGTCCTCGCGACAACAGCGAAAGCACATTGGTCGACGGAGCAGTGAAGGTGTCTGTCGGCGAATTGATCGCCATTCCTCGGGACGATATCGACGATTTCAAAATCAACGAACTCTCGCTGATGCCTGAAGGTTTGGAGAAGCAGCTATCGCCGCAAGAGATTGTCGACTTGTTCGCCTTCTTAACGCTCGACAAGCACCCGTCGGACAAAACGGCGAAACGACTACCGGGCGTCACGGCGGTAACTCCGAGAGAAAGCAGCAACCCCGCGGAGTTCTCATCGCTGATCGCCGAAGTCCTCCCTGGCTTCACAACGACTGCCGTTGGCGAAGGGGGAATCGCCCTCCTCAACAATCACTTCGGTCGAGACAGCGTCTTGCGAACGCACCCGATTTCGCGCGACACGCCGTGCGTGCTGACTCAAAAGTTGACACCACCTGCGGGCAAAAAGACAACGCTGATCCTCGACATAGCCCACGACCCGCGCGGCGATTGGCGACTTGTCGTTCGAGGCAACGGCGAACGACTCGCCGACGAAATGGTCTCGAAAGAAACCTGCACCAACGGCTGGCGAACACTCAAGATCGACCTCTCCAAATTCGCCGGCCACGAGCTAACGCTCAGCCTCGTCAACCAAGCCAACGACTGGGCGTTTGAGTTCGGCTATTGGGGCGCCGCGAGGTTGGTAAGCGAATAACACGGCGAAGCCGCATCACTAACCCGAAGCGTGAGTTTTGAAGTTGCGCTATTGGGACACGGAACGCACGGAAGACACGGAAGACACGGAGAAAGAGGCTTTTTGTTACCGAAGTCGTGAGACTTCGGTCGT
>CAIJTL010000606.1 GCA_903823545.1 uncultured Planctomycetaceae bacterium | reverse complement strand
GAGGTATTTGCTCAAGCGTTGCACTATCACGGCGCGCGGGCCAAGCAGCCATTCGTGGCCGTGAACTGCGCCGCATTGACCGAGACGTTGCTCGAAAGCGAATTGTTCGGCCACGAAAAAGGAGCCTTCACCGACGCACACGCCGCTCGGCAAGGAAAGTTTGAACTCGCCGAAGGTGGGACGCTGTTCCTCGACGAAATCGGCGACATGAGCCCAAACGGCCAAGCGAAGCTGCTGCGTGTGCTCGAACAAAAAATTATCACGCGAGTCGGCGGCTCGCAGACCATTCCGATCAATGTGCGAGTCATCGCTGCCACTAACGCAAAGCTCGCTCAACTCGTTCGCGAAAAACGTTTTCGCGAAGACCTGTATTATCGGCTCAGTGTTGTGACGCTCGATCTACCGCCGATGCGTGACCGACCTGATGACGTGATACCGATCGCCGAGTTCTTCCTCGACAAGTTCAGTCAACAAGCGAAGCGGCCGTCATTGAACTTGTCCGCCGATGCGAAGAAACGCCTGCAAGCACACGGCTGGCCTGGCAACGTTCGCGAACTTCGCAACCTCATGGAACGAGTCGCGTTCCTCGCCCCCGGCCCGCACGTCGAAGCAGACGACATCGCCTTCATCCTGACACCCGAACGTGACACGCTGCTCGACACCGCTTCCGATACGGGCCTTGCCGAAGCGACCAACAGCTTTCAACAGGAATACATCCGCCGTGCGATCAAGCGGGTCAAAGGGAACATGTCCGAAGCCGCCCGCCTCCTCGGTCTCCACCGCACCAACCTCTACCGCAAAATGAGCCAACTCGGCATGCAAGAAGGCCGCGACGAAATTATCAGCGGCTAAATGGCGAGACATCGAGACACTGACACAATGGAAGAGAAGAAAATGAAGTCGCAATCTCTCAGCCTTCGCCAATTTACGCTATGGATTGTGTCGCTCTTTATCGCTCCGTGGATCGCGCTGACCAACGGTTTGAACATCGCGCTGGCTGCGGAGCCTGATGCGTTCACAAAATCGGTCGTGCCGATCCTGCAAGCGCGGTGTGTGAGTTGTCACAACTCGATCGATCGCAAGGGCGCGTTCTCGTTGCAGAAGCGAGACGAAGTGCTCGACAGCGGCTTCATCGAACCGGGTAAGCCTGATGAAAGTGAGTTGCTCAAGGTGCTGGTCTCGCACAACGGCAAGAAGCCGACGATGCCCAAGTCCGGCGAACCGCTGAAGGCCGCCGAAGTCGCGGTGCTCAGCGACTGGATCAAGGCCGGGGCGAAATGGCCCGATGGGTTTACGATCGAGGAGCCCGTCGTTGACAGCTCGGACTGGTGGTCGTTCAAGCCGATGAAGAAGCCCGACGTCAGCCAGCTCTCTTCAACAATTGCCAATCAAAAGTCGCCCATCAAAAACCCCATCGACCTCTTCATCGTCAAAGCACTGGCCGAGCAGAAGCTGACTCCTTCGAAGCCCGCTGATCCGCGAGTGCTCATTCGGCGGTTGTACTTTGATTTGATTGGTCTGCCGCCGACACCTGACGAAGTCGAAGCGTTTGTTAAAGAGTCACAGCAAGAACCTGCTGGCGCGACGCCATCGGCTTATGAGCGCCTGGTCGATCGATTGCTCGCTTCGCAGCACTACGGCGAACGCTGGGCGCGGCATTGGCTCGACGTCGTGAAGTACGCCGACACGTGCGGCTATGACAAAGACAAGCTGCGGCCCAACGCGTGGCCGTATCGCGACTACGTCATCAAGTCCTTCAATGACGACAAGCCGTATGCGCGTTTCGTCCAAGAACAGCTCGCGGGCGACGTGCTATTCCCCGGCACAGCGAACGGCATTTTGGGACTGGGCTTCATCGCTGCGGGACCGTGGGATTGGATCGGGCATGCCGAAGTGCCGGAGTCCAAGATCGATGGCAAAGTCGCTCGGCATACGGACCGCGATGAGATGGTCAGCAACACGCTCAACACGTTTTGTTCGGTGACGATCCAATGCGCGCAGTGCCACAACCACAAGTTCGATCCGTTTACTCAAGAGCATTACTACAACTTGCAATCGGTCTTCGCTGCGGTTGATCGCGCGGAACGGCCTTATGACCTTGACCCACAGGTCGAGAAGCAACGATTGCAACTTGCCGATCAATTGAAGGCGGCTCGCGCGGCGCTCACGGCGTTGAATGCTGCCATTCAAAAAGAGGGCGGACCGGAATTAGTCGCACTCGAAAAGCTAATCGCCGAGCTGCAGCCGAAAGTGAGTCCTGCTGCCAAACGCCCTGAGTTCGGCTATCACAGCGGCATTGCTCCAAAGCAGGACGTCGAGAAGTGGGTGCAGATTGATCTCGGTCGCGAGGTCGAGATTTCGAAGATTGTGCTGCGTCCATGTCACGACGAGTTCAACAACATCGGCGCGGGCTTCGGCTTCCCGGTGCGTTTCAAAGTCTCGGGCGGAGTGTCCGCGACGGAGATGACTTCGCTGCACGATGCCACTCAGAAGGATGTCCCGAATCCGGGGCTCGTTCCGTATGAGGTCGATGTCACGAAGAGCACGGCTCGATTCATCCGAGTCACCGCGACCAAGCTGGCGCCGCGACAGAACGATTTCATTCTCGCGTTGGCCGAGTTGCAAGTGCTTGATGTCACCGGAAACAACGTGGCGTTGAAGTCAGCCGTAACGTCGCTCGATTCGATCGAAGCGCCGGATCGCTGGAGGAAGTCGAACCTGACTGATGGCATTTGGGCGAGTGCCGGTGATGAGGCCGCTATCAAACAGTTGGCGGAGGCACAGAAACAGCGGCAAGCGATCCTCGAACGCATCACCACCGCCGAACGAACCGCAGAACGCGAGCGGCTCAACAAAGAGATCGCGTCGTCCGAGAGTCAGCTCAAAGCTCTGCCCTCTGGCAAGTTGGTGTATGCGGCTGCAACGCACTTCACACCGATTGCGGCCTTCAGTCCAACTAACGGCAAGCCGCGCGCGATTCACCTGCTGCATCGCGGCAACGTCTTGCAACCTCGTACTCCGTCGGTGCCGGGAACGCTGCCGATTCAATTGAGTTCTGATTCGTCACTCTCCGCGGCCGGTCATTTCAACTTGAAGCCGGATCACTCCGAAGGGGATCGTCGAGCGGCACTCGCTCAATGGATCACTCGGCCCGACCATCCGCTGACGTGGCGTTCGATCGTGAATCGCATCTGGCAACATCACTTCGGTCGCGGTCTCGTGGAAACGCCGAACGACTTCGGTCGCATGGGTAAGCTGCCGACGCATCCCGAGTTGCTCGACTGGCTCGCCATCGAATTCCAAAACAACGGCCAATCCATCAAGAAGCTCCATAAGCTCATCGCGACCAGCGCGACGTACCAGCAGTCATCGGCTAACGACGCTGCCAACAACACGATCGACTCCGACAACCGCTTCCTCTGGCGCATGAACCGCCGCCGACTCGAAGCCGAAGAGATCCGCGACGCGATGCTCACCGTCAGCGGCAAGCTCGATCCCAAGATGGGTGGCCCCGGCTATTACTTGTTCGTACTCGAACGCCCCGAACACTCGCCGCATTACGAGTACCACAAGTTCAACCCCGATGATGTCGCCTCGCAACGCCGTTCGATCTATCGCTTCATCGTCCGCTCGCAGCCCGACCCTTACATGACCACGCTCGACTGCGCAGACTCATCGCAAAGCACGCCGCAACGCAACGAAACGCTGACTTCGCTGCAGGCCCTCTCGCTGCTCAACAACGGCTTTTCGCTGACGATGTCGAAACACTTCGCGAACAATCTGATTCAGGAAAGGCACTCGATTACCGAGCAAGTGACACTTGCCGTCGAGCGTGTTTCAGGCCGCTCGCCGACCGTAACTGAACTTAACGAATTGACTACTTACGCACACAAACATGGCCTTCCCAATCTCTGCCGAGTCCTCTTCAACCTCAGCGAGTTCGTGTACGTCGATTGAGCTGTTAGGCCGACAAACATTCGAGTTACCGGGGACCAATATGCCCGCCCGCAAGCCCGACACGACATCCAAGACCGCAGTTCGCAAACCGACCAAGAGCACGACGGTTAAAGAACACAGGACAGCCAAGTCGCTGCCAGAATCCATGCTGACCGGCAAGGCAAGCTCCGCTAAAGCTGCTCTCGGCGAAGAGCCGGTCTTCGCCTACATCGCCAGCCTGCCTCAGCCCCAACGCGGCATCGCAGAAAGAATTGATGCTCTTGCTGCCAAAACGCTGCCGGGCCTGCAACGCTCCGTCAAATGGGGTATGTCGTACTATGGTGTCGGCAACGGCTGGTGCTTCTGTTGCGGAGGGTTCGCCAGTCACGTCAAGCTCATGTTCATCAACGGTATTAACCTCGTGCCTATCCCTCCCGTAACGCCGGTGGCGATGGGCAAGTCCACGCGGGGCGTGGAGCTTGAATCAGTGGATGACATCGACAAACTCCAGATCGCGGCATGGATGAAACAAGTTGCGGCCGTGCCCGGCGTCGGAAGAACTAAAAAGTAGAGTCGCGAGGTGGAGATCGGCTTGCATCACTCCGGCGTGAGTGGACCGATCACTGAGTCAAGCTAAGCACTTGAGCAAAGGGGATCGCTATGAATCATCGTCGTGACTTTCTCTGGCAGTCTGCACATGGCTTTGGCGGTCTGGCCCTAGCGTCTATGTTGCAATCCGAAGGACATACCAACGAACCGCTGCCGTCGGGCGCAGGCGGGGTGATTAAGAAATTGCATCGACCAGCGAAAGCCAAGCGGATTGTGCAGCTCTTTATGTCCGGAGCGGCATCGCACTTGGACCTGTGGGATTACAAGCCGGCACTCGAAAAGCATCACGGCGAAGCGTCCAATTTCGGCGAGCATGTTGAGGCGTTTCAGAATGGGCTGGGTCCGTGGATGAAGTCGCCATTCAAGTTCAAAGCCTATGGTCAGAGCGGCAAGATGCTCAGCGATGTCGTCGCGCCGTTGGGTGAAGTCGCCGACGAGATGACGTTCATTCATAACGTCATCGGCAAGACCGGAGTGCATTCGCAGGCGACGTTTCTGCAAGCGACCGGCTTTCAGAATCCTGGCTTTCCCGGCATGGGAGCGTGGATCAGTTACGGCCTCGGTTCGATGAACGACAACCTGCCCACG
>CAIJTL010000605.1 GCA_903823545.1 uncultured Planctomycetaceae bacterium | reverse complement strand
GATGTTGTTATCGCGACAAGTCTTTGCCAGCGGTCCAATATCCTGAATGACCCCAGTTTCATTGTGAGCCAGGATAACGGTCGCGATTTTTGTGCCCTCTTCAGTCAGCGAAGAGATGACTGCGTCGCTCCAAATCAATCGTCCATCACGGTCGACCGGGAGGATCTTCAACTGCCAGCCCTCGGCTCGAAGTGAGCGGCAAGTCTCCATCGTTGCAGGGTGCTCACCGGCAGTCAGCGCGATCGTCCCTGCTGACACGGAATGCGCCGCACCGAGCAAGGCGAGATTCGAAGACTCCGTTCCGCCACCCGTGAAGATCAATTCTTCCGGCTGTGCTCCGAGAATCTCCGCGATCGACTCTCGCGCTGACTCAAAAACTTTACGAGCTTGCCGCCCTTCGGCATGACGACTTCCAGGATTGGCGTAACTGTGCCGCAAATGATACGCGACGACGTCAATCACTTCTGGCCACGGACGTGTCGTGGCATTGTTGTCGAGGTAAATGCGCTGATTCATAAGTCGATGATTGCAGCACAACCTCAATCACTTTTCCACGGGAGGCACGAAAAACGAATCTCGGAGAAGAATCCTTTGCGAAATATCGCGTGGACGAACTTCGGCTTCTGAAGGGAAAGCTTTCTGAGATGTAATGGACGTGGTTCGTAGTTGTTATTTGAGCCAACTCGTGTCGCGTAAGTTTTTTCGATTATGCTTCGTCCAACGTGCCAAAAGTTTTCCTTTCTCGTGAGTTCCCATGTCTCAACCCAACTCAAACCAGACTGGCTCTAATCTAGCGGCCGACTTGCTGGCCTCGATTGTTGTCTTCCTCGTGGCATTGCCGCTGTGTATGGGAGTCGCGTTGGCCTCTGGTGTTCCGGCGGAGAAGGCGGCGAGTGTCGGCATCATCACCGGGATCATCGGCGGTGTGCTGGTCGGCTTTCTGGGTGGCAGTCCGATGCAAGTCAGCGGGCCGGCGGCTGGACTGAGTGTTGTTGTTTACGAATTGGCCAAGACTCATGGCTATGAGAAAGTCGGATTGATCGTCTTGATCGCTGGTGTGATTCAATTGCTGGCAGGGATCTTCAAACTCGGACAGTGGTTTCGAGCGGTCTCACCGCCGGTGATTCAAGGGATGCTGTCGGGGATCGGTGTACTGATCTTTGGCAGTCAGTTCCACATCATGCTCGATGGCAAACCGCTCGGCGGTGGCGTCAAGAACTTGGTCGGGATTCCGCAAGCTGCTTGGAACGGAGTCCTCACATCATCTGGCGTGAGTGGTCCGGCAATTGTCGCGGCGGTGTCGTTGCTCATTCTGCTGTTTTGGAAGTCGATCGTTCCAAAGAAGTTGAAAATCGTCCCTGCGCCGCTGGTGGCGGTGGTCGTGGCGACGTTAGTAGCGTCGCTCGCTCAGCTCGACGTGAAGCGAGTCGATCTTCCGGAACGATTGCTGGATGCGGTGCAATGGCCGGCGCTCTCAGGTTTGGAATCTTGGAGCGATTGGCGAGCGATTCTTGCGGCGGGAGCGGCGATGGCGATTATCGCCAGTGCGGAGACGCTGCTGTGTGCCTCGGCTGTGGATCGGATGACGCCGACGCTGCGTACGAACTACGACCGAGAACTTGCGGTGCAGGGCTTGGGTAACATGCTCAGCGGATTCCTCGGAGCACTGCCGATGACCGGTGTCATCGTTCGCAGTTCAGCGAATGTCGAGGCGGGAGCCAAAACCAAATGGTCGGCGGTCCTGCACGGCGTTTGGTTGTTGCTGGCAGTGACGCTGCTGACGGGAGTTCTGCGGCAAGTGCCGACTTCCGCACTGGCTGCGATTCTGGTTTACACCGGCGTGAAGCTGATGAACTTCGGCGTCACTCGGCAGTTGGTGAAATACGGACGCTTTCAAGTGTTGATCTATGTGGCCACCGTTGCGTTGATCGTGCTGACCGATCTGCTGACGGGAGTGGTTTGCGGACTAATGCTCGCAACCGGCTGGCTGCTGCACACGCTCTCGCATCTGGAGATTCAGCGTGACAATTCGCCCGACGGTCGCATGATCAATCTCTATCTCCGAGGGGCCGCGACCTTCTTCCGCGTTCCGCAGTTGGCGAGCGTGCTGGAATCGCTTCCCGCCAACGCGACGATCCACATTCATGTCGAGGAGGTGTCGATGATCGACCACGCTTGCCTCGACTTGCTGACGAATTGGAAGCAGCAACACCAGCAACTCGGCGGCCAACTGGTTCTCGATTGGGATTCGCTCGCCGCTCGCAGCAGCGCCCGATGAGACCCGTAGCCGAACTCGTGAGAGTTCGGTGCATCCGAAGTCTCACGACGTCGACGACAGGAAATTGGACTCACGAGTCGGTAGGGATCAAGCCGGTGTCGCGCAGCTTGCCACGCAGTGTCATCCGCGCCAGACCCAGTTTTTCCGACATCTTGGCTTGATTGCCCGAAAGTTCGTCCCAGGCGGCTCGCAAGACTTGAGCCTCGAAGTCGCCCAAGAGCTGTCGGTAGATGTCGGTGCGGCCTTCGGACAAATACTGTCGAGTGAGTGCCGCGAAATCGGAGGACGATCCGCGAGTGATGGCAGCCGATGCCGTGCGACAGGTTTCTGGGAGATCGCTCACCTCGATCATGTTGCCGGGAGCATGTAGCAGCGAGAAGCTCAACGCGCTGCGGAGTTCGCGAATGTTGCCCGGCCACGAATGTCGGTTGAGAGCCGCGCTGGCTGCCTCGCTGATCGCGCAAGGTGGACGGTTCTGCTCGGCGCAGAGTTGCTTCGCGAAATACTCGACCAGCCGCGGGATGTCGTCGCGGCGGTCTCGCAGCGGCGGCAGCGCGATGTTGAAGCCGTTGAGCCGGTAATACAGATCGAGCCGGAACGCGCCGAGCTTCACCGCTTCGTCGAGGTTCTTGTTCGTCGCGGCGATGACTCGCACATCGGTCGTCACCGGCGAGTTGCCGCCGAGCCGCTCGAACTGCTGCTGCTGAAGAAGTCGCAACGCTTTCGCCTGCGTCACGAGGCTCATGTCGCCGATCTCATCCAGAAAGATTGTGCCGCCGTTGACCTGCTCGAACTTGCCGATGCGGCGTTGCTCGGCCCCGGTGAATGCTCCCTTCTCATGCCCGAACAACTCGCTTTCGAGCAGCGTCTCAGGCAACGCCGCGCAATTGATCGCGAGGAACGGGCCGTCGCGCCGTGTACTGTGTTGATAGATCGCCCGCGCGATCAGTTCCTTGCCGGTCCCGCTCTCGCCGGTGATGAGCACAGGATAATTGTGCGGGGCGACTCGGCCGATCTGCTTGTAGACCTCCTGCATCGAGTCGCTGCGCCCAATGATTTGCTCCGCTTCGTCTGGCACCGACTCGCCATCATCAATAACCGCCGTTACGCGCTGAAGACGGCTGGTTTCGATCGCTTTCGCGACGAGTTTCTTGAGGGTGTCCAAATCGAGCGGCTTCAACAAGTAGTCGAACGCACCGCGACTCATCGCTTCAATCGCCGTTTCCGACTTGGCATACGCGGTCATCAGAATCACCGGCACTCGCGCGTCGATTGTTCGGAGTTCCTGAAACAAGTCGAGCCCGCTCTTGTCCGGCAGTCGAATATCGAGCAACGCGACATCCGGTCGCTCCGCCTGAAACGCCTGCAATCCTGCGCGAGCATTCGCCGCCGTGATGACCTTCATCTTCGCCGACGCAAAACAACGCTCGATCACATACAGGATGTTAGGTTCGTCATCGACGACCAGAATTTTGGTATGCATGAGGGTATCTTTTCGTGGCAACGCTGTGCCGTAGGAAGTCAATTTGTGATTGCCGCCCGTTGCGGCAGCCAGATGGAGAAGGCTGCTCCGGTTCCGGCAACGTTGGTGACTGTGATGGAGCCGTCGTGGGCTTCGACGATGCGGCGGCAAATGGCGAGGCCGAGGCCGGTGCCGCTTTCTTTTGTCGTGGCGAACGGCTCGAAGATTTTTTCGAGCGACTCCGGCGGAATACCTGGTCCGTTATCGACGACGTCGATCAAGATACCCGCCAGCTTCCGCGAGTCGGACCCGCTGGGGTCGGTGAATCGCTCGCGAACGGAGACTCGCAGGTGTCCCTGCGGTTGCAAAGCATCGAGGGCGTTCAGCAACAGATTCAAGATGACTTGTTTGATCTGCGTTGGGTCGGGATCGAATTCGCATGACTTCGCAGGGAAGTCGGTGGTCAACTCAATCTCTTGCGAGCCGCAGCACTCCAGGTTGGCCAACGGTTAGCCGGTCAGTGGCTAGCCGTTAGCCGACACTCACTGCGATTCGCTCGCACCAAACCCGACGCCCAGCGTTCGCCTGAATTCTTTCGGACACAGAATCGCTGTGTTTCTCGGCGACTCCGCGTCAGCTCGCGCTCGCATGTCATCGGCAGCGACGTCTTTGGCACACGCCGTGCCTTGAGTCTCAGACACTTCATCCTCAAGGAGAACTTTCATGTCCGCGACATCGAATGACCACATGTCTGATTTGTCCGAGGCCGTACCAAGCATATCCTGGAAAGCCAACATGCTGGCGGGCTTCTTGGTGTTTCTGATTGCCTTACCGCTGTGCTTGGCGATCGCGAACGCGAGTTGCTTTCCGCCGGTGGCCGGAGTCATTACGGCGATCATCGGCGGTTTGCTGACTCCCTGGATCAGCAATTCGCAAATGACGATCAAAGGTCCGGCCGCCGGACTGATTGTGATTGTCGCCGGATGTGCTTTGTCTTTTGGTTGGGTATCCGACGATCCCGCAGTTCAGATGCACGCCTACCGATGCACGCCTACCGATGCACGTTGGCGGTGACTGTCGCTACGGGTTTTCTGCAAGTGGCGTTCGCAACGATGCGCACGGGAGTCGTCAGTGAGATGTTTCCCACGACAGTCGTCCACGGCATGTTGGCCGCGATCGGGATCATCATCATGTCCAAGCAGTCGCACATTCTGTTGGGGACGACGCCGGTTGCGAAAGAACCGCTGAATTTACTGCTGGAGATCCCAAACTCTTTGCTCCATATGAACCCGGCGATCGCTGGGATTGGAGCAATCTCTCTCGCGGTATTGGTGGTTTGGCCGCTCGTTAAGCATTCAAAGTTGAAACGTATCCCCGCGCCCCTGTTGGTGTCCTGCTGAGTATCGGCTTGGCGAGTTTTCTTGGTTTGGAAAACGCTCACCGATATTCGTGGATCGGGTCGAGCTATGACCTTTCAGAAAAATTCTTGGTCACCGTTCCCAAGAGCTTGCTCTCGGCAATCACGTTTCCTGACTTCTCGGAGTTGCTGACCAAAGACGGCCTGTTTTGGGTGATGATGTTCTGCCTGATTGGCTCGCTCGAGTCGATTCTGAGTGCCAAGGCCGTTGACCTGTTGGATCCCGCGAAACGCCGTACCAATTTTGATCGCGACCTCATGGCGGTCGGCATTGCCAACGTTGCCGCCGGATGTTTGGGAGGCTTGCCGATGATCAGCGAGATCGTTCGCAGCCGAGCCAACATCGACAACGGCGCGAAGGACCGCTTCGCCAATCTGTTTCATGGACTGTTCCTGTTGCTGTTTCTGGCACTGGCTCCCGGACTGCTGCATCGCATTCCGCTGGCGGCGATGCTGGTCTACACCGGCTTCCGACTCGCGTCCCCGAAAGAGTTCCTGCACATGTATAAGCTGGGAGTCGATCAACTCGTGGTCTTTGTCGGGACGGTCGTCGCCGTTCTGGCGACGGACTTGCTCATTGGCATCATCATCGGTGCCTGTTTGGAAATCGGCCTGCATTTGTTACGAGGGATCTCGTTGCGATCTCTCTGGCGACCGTCACTCGAAGTCGAACAACACGACGGGCAATCGACAGTGAGCACTTGCGACTCTGCCGTCTTCACCACTTGGCTTCGCTTGAAGAAGTGCCTGTCGCAATTCGATCACAGTGAGCGAGTCGTGTTGGACCTCTCAAGATCTGCCATCGTCGATCACACGGTGCTCTCGAAACTCGAAGACCTCCGTCGTGACTGGTCTGACGAGGGTCG
>CAIJTL010000604.1 GCA_903823545.1 uncultured Planctomycetaceae bacterium | reverse complement strand
CTGGGAGTGAACTTCGCGCTGCTCGGTGGAAACAACAAACAGCTCGTGACAACGGGTAATGGAGCACAGATCTCCGGTAACGTCGGGTTTCCAAACAATGCTCCCGGTAAGTCGGCCATTCTGCCGGCTGCGGGTGATTTCATTGCCAACACAGCTGGCTTGAAGTACGGCTTCTTAACAGGCGACGTGGCGGGCTTTGTCGAAGCGTTGGAAACGTTGGCGGACACGAGCGTCGTGGCCTCACCCAGCGTGCGAGTGCTCAACAAGCAGCGTGCTGAGCTGATCATCGGCAAACGATTGGGTTACACGACGACGACGTTCAACGGAACGCAGTCGATTCAGAACATCAACTTCTTGGAAGTTGGTACGAAGTTAATCCTGCGACCTTATGTGTCAGATGATGGACTTGTCCGCATGGAGATTCATCCGGAGCGATCCGATGGCGAAGTTATTGACGGACTTCCGAATTCTCGCACAACAGAAGTGACTTCAAACGTCATGGTCCGTGATGGAACGACAATCGTCATTGGTGGTCTGATTGAAGAACAGGCCACGCAATCAACCTCGCGAGTCCCCGGGCTCGGCGCGCTGCCGGTTGTCGGCAATCTCTTCAAATCGAAGAGCAACGACACGCAGCGAACGGAGTTGATCGTGTTGCTCACGCCGCGAGTCATTCATGAAGTCGAAGCGGTCTGTGAAGGAGAAGAAGCTCAAGCGGAGAACGAGCTGCGGCACGAACAGTTTCGTAACAAGATGTCGAAAATCGGTCGCACTAATTTGGCCAATATCGAATTCGAACGAGCGGCTCGCAAGTTTGAAGAAGGCGATTACGACAAAGCCCGATTTCACATCGAACAATCGTTGCGACAAAATCGGCTCGACGCAGATGCGTTGCGTCTGAAAGAACAAATCGACTCCCAGATCGAAGATCGCAACCGCTGGTTCCGCAAGCCGCGTCGCAAGCCACCTGTCGAATACCATCGAGTTCCGTCGTCGTCGGCGATTCCCTCCGGATCACCGATGTCACCTTCAGTCACAGTGCCAACGACTCCTTCTGATGCAGCCTTTGACCAAGAGTTCTCGATCCCAACACTCGCGCCCAACAGGCCGATACCAACTCAACCATTCTTGATCCCACCGGTCCCGTCAGCAGCAACGGATCGTTGAGCGTGGACCGCGAGTGACATCACCAGTGCATCACGAAGCCACCATCAATATTGATTGTCTGCCCGGTGACGTGCGCGGCTCGCGCGGATGATAAGAACGTAATCATGTCGGCAATGTCCTCCGGACGTTGCCAACTTCCCAGCGGCACGACCGAACGAATCTTCGCTGCGGCCCAATCATCGTAAGCGAGTCGTTTGTCGGCAGGCTGTTGATCATGCCACGCTTGCCATACCGAGCGATTCAGCGGTGTCTGCACCATGCCCGGACAGACGGTGTTGACTCGAATCCCCTGCGGCGCGAGATCCTTCGCGAGGCACTGCGCAAAGTTGATATTTGCCGCCTTCGACGCGCTATACGGCGGATCGGTTTGCGAACCAATCTGCCCGGCGACAGAGGCGACAAACACCATCGTGCCGCGCCGTTGAGGAATCATCACCGGAGCAATCGCGTGAGCCACGTTGACCATGCCCATGACGTTGACTTCCAACACACGCGGCCAATCGTTTGGCGATAAGTTCGTAAATGGAAAACCAAATTTTCCAGAACCAATCGCAGCACCATGCACGACGTGTTCGATCGCACCGAACTCGCCGATCGTCCGTTGAACGGCGTTTGCTACTGAGGTCGTGTCTGTGACATCGACAGTGCAACCAATCGCTGGGGTGCCGAACTGCTGCGTGAGTTGTTGAGCAGCGTCAGCGACGTTTTTCGCAACGTCCCAAATCGCGACCCGAGCCTTCTCGGCTGCGAACGCTCGACAAGTTGCGAGTCCAATGCCACTCGCGCCACCGGTCACCACGACCGTCTGTCCTTGAAGGTGCAAGTTCATGTGAGGTGCCTCAAGTGAATCGGCGAATTGGATTACTTCTTCCCCGCCGATGTCGTTCGGTTAGATCGGGTTCTTATCCAAAAACTGTCGCACGGTCGTGACGACTTCGTCAGATGCGTCTTCAAAAACGTAATGACCAGCATCGGGAATCACGTGCGATTCCGCTTGCGGGAAGCGTTGCTGAAACTCCTTCAAAAAATCGAGCGTGAAGCACCAGTCCTTTGCACCCCACAGCAACAGCATTGGCCGGTTGCTGAACTGCGACAAGCCGTTTTCGACTTGAGTGAGCTTCGCGTAACTTGGATGCGAGGGTTTCAGTGGAATGTCTTGGACGAAACGCAGCACCGCGACTCGATTGGCCCAGGAATCATACGGAGCCAATAACCCGCGTCGTCCCTTCTGTGAAAGTGGTTGTCGTGCGACAGCCATTGTCAGTGCGGCTCGGCTGAAGCCGTTGAAGGCACGTAACGCGATCGCTCCGAAGACAGGAATTCGACAGACGGCGATTCGTAGCGGTATCTGTTTTGAACGAAACGCTCCGGTGTTGAGTAACACGAAGCGACTGAACCGATCGGGTATCTCGCCTGCTGCTCCCATGCCGATACAACCGCCCCAGTCGTGCCCGACGAGCGTGACATTACGCAAATCGAGCGTCTCGACCAGTCGTCTCAAATTGGCGATGTGTTGTTCCAAGCGATACGGATAATCCTGCGGTTTGTCCGACAGTCCACAGCCGATGTGGTCGATCGCGATGACCCGTCTTTCTCGCGATTGATCGGCAATGAGGCGACGCCAAATAAAGCTCCATGTTGGATTGCCATGCACGCACAGGATCGTCTCTGCATCACGCGGGCCTTCGTCAACGTAATGCATTCGGACGCCATCAAGATCGAGCCAATGTGATTCAAAGGGGTATTCGTCAGCAAAACCATCGCGGGAAATAGGCATCGAATTCAATCTGACGCAATAAAATTTGGAGTGACAACTGGCCTGAGCCACAAATGAGATTTGACAGATTGAGGTGCAACGAAGGAAGGGCGGCGGCGATCGTTGCGACACAGGAATTGTTTGTCGGAAGTCTGCTTGTGACAGTGTTTCGACCGGGATACCTTCACGTCCCTCTTTTGGCTTCGATGCGGAGAATTGAAGATGCTCACGATGCTCGGTGGACCGCGACGGTTTTGTGATGGGCTGACACGGCGAGAGACGCTGCAAGTCGGGACGTTGGGAATGCTCGGCGGGTTGTCGCTGCCGAACGTGCTGCGGGCCGAAGCGGAGAATCCGCAGTCATCACGCACGGGCAAAGCCAAGAGCGTGGTCGTCCTCTATCTGCATGGAGGCGCTCCGACCCAGGACATGTACGACATGAAACCGCAGGCTCCTGTCGAAGTGCGTGGTGAGTTCAAGCCGATTGCCACCAGTGCTTCCGGGATCGAAATCTGCGAGCACTTGCCGCGATCGGCGAAGTGGATGCACAAGTCGGCAATCGTCCGTTCGGTGTCGAACAAATCGAACTGCCACAACACGATGCCCAGCTTCACCGGCTGGGAACAGCCGCTTGACGATCTCACGATCCTGAAGGATTCGTATCCGCCGAGCATGGGCTCGGTCGTTGAATATCTAAAACAGACTCAAACGCCTCGCTCGGCCCCCAATCGCGATCTTCCCGCTTACGTCCATTTGCCAGCTCCGCTCGGATGGGGTGGTGGGCCGATCAAAGCCGGACCATATGCGGGGTTTCTAGGAAAGCGTTTTGACCCGCTCGAAGCCATGTGTACTCCGACCGTCGATCCTGGCGTGCGGACAGATATCCGTGAAGCCCCAGTCGTGATGCGCGGAATTCCTCGGCTGCCTGATAGTGTGCTCGCGGCGGGATTGACGATTGATCGACTCGCTCAACGCAAAGGATTGTTGGCACAACTTGATCAGCAGCTTCGTGGTCCGCAATTGCAAACGGCGATTGCCGGTTTTGATCGGTATCAGCAGAAGGCATTCGATGTGCTCACCTCGAACACGTTGAAAGCGGCGTTCGATCCGGCGCGCATTGACGCGACGGTCAAAGAGCGCTACGGCGACACTCTCTTCGGCAACAGCACGTTCATCGCAGCGAACTTGGTCGAATCGGGAGTGAAGTTCGTCACGGTGTTGTGGGACTGGTACAACGGTCGCATCCCGAACTTGCAGGAGTTCGGTTGGGACACGCACATGTGGAACTTCCAGATCCTGCGAAAGTATCTGCCGCAAGTCGACATGGCGTTCGGCTCGCTGATGGAAGACCTCGATCGACGCGGCCTACTGGACGAAACGCTGGTGGTCATCATGAGCGATTTCGGTCGCACTCCGAACATCAACAAAGACGCCGGTCGAGACCACTGGATTCATTGCTACTCAGTGCTCTTCGCCGGAGGTGGCATTCGAGGCGGCACGGTCTACGGCCAGTCGAACGAGCACGCCGCGTGGGTCAAAGACCGCCCTGTCAGCACGGCCGACATCTGCGCGACGATCTATTCGGCAATGGGCATCGACCCGCACACACTCATCCAAGACAAACTCGGCCGCCCTGTCCCGATTGCACAATACGGTCAGCCAATCGAAGAAATCTTGGCGTGAGTTGCTAAGCCCAATAAGTCCGATCCAACGTCCGATAGTTGATGGCCTCGTTGAGGTGTTCGAGCTTGATGGTTTCTGACTTAACGAGGTCGGCGAGAGTACGAGCGACTCGCAAAATCTTGTCGTGGGCTCGCGCGGAAAAGCCCATTTCCTCCATCGCCTGTTTGAGCAATGTTTCGGCATCTGGTTCGAGCTTACAGAATTGTCGCACTTGGCGAGTCGACATCTTGCCGTTGACCATGCCCGGTGTTTCACGAAAGCGGTGTTGTTGAATCTCGCGAGCAGCGATGACTTGCTCTTTCATCGTCGCGCTTGTTGTTCCAACTCGGCCTTCAGACAGTTCTCGAAAGGGGACGGCGGGAACATCAATGTGAATGTCGATGCGGTCGAGAAGCGGCCCGCTGATTTTGGCCAAGTACCGTTCAATCTGCATGGGACCACATTGGCAATTCCGTTTCGGGTCACCTCGATAGCCGCAAGGGCAAGGGTTCATGGCGGCGATCAATTGCAGATTCGCGGGAAACGTGACGCTTCCCATCGCGCGACTAATCGTCACGTTGTTCTCTTCGAGCGGCTGTCGCAACACTTCCAACGTGCGGCGATTGAACTCCGGCAACTCGTCCAGAAACAACACACCGTTATGAGCGAGGCTGATCTCGCCAGGTGTCGGCGTACTGCCGCCTCCGACCAATCCTGCTTCGCTGATTGTGTGATGTGGCGAACGAAACGGTCGCTGTAGAACAAGGGACTGACCGCGTTCCAATCGTCCGACCACCGAATAGATGCGAGTCGTTTCCAAGCTCTCTTCCGGATTAAGCTGCGGCAGAATCGTGACGAGTCTGCGCGCTAGTAACGTCTTTCCGGTTCCAGGCGAGCCGATCATCAGCAAGTGATGTCGTCCCGCTGCCGCTACGGTGACCGCTCGCTTCGCCGATTCTTGGCCCTTCACGTCGGAGTAATCAACGTCGTAATTCCCGAACGCTTCGACCGCTTGTTGCCAACTGAAGTCGGCCGGTTCGATGTCTAACTGCCCCGAAAAGAAGCCGACCGCCTCCGTAAGTGAGCCGATCGGAATGACCTGAATGCCATCGACGACCGACGCTTCCGGCACATTGTCCAACGGCACCAGCAAGCCGATCTTTCCTTGCTCGCGCGCTGCTAAGGCCATCGACAACACGCCGCGCACTGGTCGAGTCGTACCGTCCAGGGCGAGTTCACCTACCGCTCCGAACTTCATCAGACGTTCGTGCGGCAGTTGTCCGCACGCGGCAATGATTCCGACCGCGATGGGCAAATCAAAACACGCCCCTTCTTTCGGCAATTCGGCTGGTGAGAGGTTGATAACCACTCGGTCGATCGGTCGTGAGTACCCGCAGTTGACCAGCGCCCGTTCGACACGATGAGTGCTTTCCTTCACCGCAGTCTCGGCCATTCCGACGAGCGTCACTTTGGGTAACGCGCACGGCGAGATATCGACTTCTACTTCGACAGGCTTCGCCTCAATGCCGACCAAAGAATACGAAAACAGTTTTGCCAGCATCCGAGGTTCCCGTGTCCGGGCTGTTCACAAAATGGGTTACTTGCCACACCAGAAGAGCATATCGGTGCCTGTTGTCGGTTGCACAGTCAACACGGTGGGCAGACTTTGTGATTCACTGACGTTGGACATTGGGAATTCGATCTTGGACATTTCCACGCAACTTCACAGGCTAATGAGATTGCCGATTAGACTTCGGCAGCCGCATTCGTATTGAGGAATAACCATGACTGCTTTTAGTGCGAATTTGAATAAAGTCGCTTTACTGCGTAACACGCGAGACAATGGGATTCCGGATGTTGTGCATTCTGCTCGACTTTGTATCGTGGCGGGAGCAGCTGGGATCACGGTGCATCCGCGGCCTGATGAGCGACACACTCGACCGTGCGACGTTTATGCCCTCCGAAAACTGACTCGCGATTTGAACGTGGAGTTCAACATCGAAGGCTATCCAACGGACGAGTTTCTGCGACTCGTTCATGAAGTGCGGCCAGAACAATGCACGCTCGTGCCCGACGCGCCCGATCAAAAAACATCGGATCATGGCTGGGACGTCGTCGCTCATGCCGAACTGCTGAAGCGTGTCATCTCGCCGCTAGCGGCCGCAGGAATTCGCGTTTCAGTCTTTATGGACCCCGCTCCTGAATTGATGCCGTTGGTTCCCGCGACAGGTGCCCATCGCATCGAGCTTTATACCGAGCCTTACGCGACTTCGTTCGCAACTCCGAACCAGGCCGCGTCACTTTCACAGTATGCCGCGTCAGCGGAAGCCGCCCACAAATTGGGACTTGGCGTCAACGCAGGCCATGATCTGAATCTGGATAACCTTGGCCCGTTTCTGAATACGGTTCCAAACGTGGAAGAAGTTTCTATCGGCCATGCGTTGATTGCTGATTCGCTGGAACTCGGCATGACGGAAGCGGTGCGCCGGTATGTGGCGATCTGTCGGTGAGCGAAGCGAGGACGGTGTTGAAGTTGAGACGTCAAACGGGCGGGGAATGGGAATGTTAGGCAGCGTTACTTCCAGGAGTAGGAAAAGTACCGGCCTATTTCGGCACAAAGTACATCATTGAATTCAGGATGCAGATGCTTAGCACGAGCGGCTGCCAAGGTCGCGATGTCCGACAACGACTTGGCTGCTATGAAAGCGTCCGTGTCGTCAATTGACGAGAGCACAGCTTCCAGCCTTTTTTGCAATGCACCTGCATTGTCACCAACTAGGTCCACCAGACGATCATAGTCCGTCCCTGGCCACGGGAGGTTGCACGCACCGAGCCCTAAGTAAGCCGCGAGCGCATCGCCGAGAGTTGGTGTCATCCGACTGCCTATCAGCTCTATGAACGACCTACCGTACTCAATCACGCCGGCTGAGCG
>CAIJTL010000603.1 GCA_903823545.1 uncultured Planctomycetaceae bacterium | reverse complement strand
GCTGCAGAGCCATTACTTGTTCCGCGAGCACTTTTGCCTAGTGTAGTGCCTCACTCAGATGGGATCTTATTGAGCGTGACTCGGGCGACTTTGGCGAGGATGTCTTCGGCTTTCTTGGTCCAAACGAATGTTTTTGGATTGTTGTTGTGATGTTGGATGTAGTCGGCAATCGCCTGTTCCAGTTCGGCAACAATACTGAAGACGCCGTTCCGGATGCGGTCTTGTGTGATGTCGCGGAACCAGCGTTCGATCACGTTCAGCCACGAACTGCTAGTCGGCGTGAAATGGATGTGAAAGCGTGGATGTCGCGTCAACCACTTCAGCACGTTGGGATGTTTGTGCGTGGCGTAGTTGTCCACGATCAGATGCAGATCCAAGTCCGCGGGCGTTTCGGCGTCGATCCGCTTCAGAAACTTGATCCACTCTTGATGCCGATGTTTTGGCAGGCATTCGGCGATGATCTTGCCTTGCGCCAGTTCGATGGCAGCGAACAGCGTCATCGTGCCGTTGCGTTTGTAGTCGTGAGTCATCGTCTTCAATCGGCCCGGGAAATCGGCCCGGGGAACAGGGGCAGGCTCTTCTGTGTCCGGTCGAGGGCTTGGATTTGACTCTTCTCATCGCACGACAAGACCAGCGCGTGCTCGGGCGGGTTGAGGTACAGCCCGACGACATCGACCAGTTTTTCGGAGAATCGTGGATCGTTCGAGACCTTGAACGATTTCATGCGATGCGGCTTCAGTCCATTGTCGCGCCAGATGCGTTGCACCGTGGCCTTGCTGACTCCCGTCGCCTTGGCCATCACTGCGTGGCGTTGGCCGGAGTCTCCCGAGTGGTCTTGGCGATCACGTCAGCCTCCTTCGCGGCCCGGACGCAAGGGGTGCGACCACCGCGCGGCGCATCTCGTTCGATCCCCGCCAGCCGATCCACAGCAAACCGGTTCCGCCAGGTTCCGACCGTACACCGCTTACAGCTCAGACTGGTCGCGATCTCATCGTTCCGCTGGCCATCCGCCGCAGCGAGAACAATCTTCGCCCTCAACAGCAGGCGCGTGGGCGTACTCCGCCCACGCGACCATTTCGTCAACGACGCTCGTTCTTCCACCGTTAATGTAATGACCTTCGCAACCCGCATGGCATGATCCTCCGTGGTTGGAGTATCAAACGCCAGAATCCACAAATAAGTTCTCGCATTTTAGAGACACCACACTAGCTCGGCAGCGTCTCACAGCACATCGACTTGGTTGACTACGTTGTGGGAATCGGAGTGACCACCGACCGCCATGGCACAACCCATATCGCTAATCGTATTTTTATATACACTGCACGAGATTGGAGAATCACATTTAGCGAATTAAGAATCCGCTTCGGTATGTCGGACGTGTGTCGGACCGACGCATGCTCGTAGCATCACATAGTACCGGCCTGGTGGAATTTGAACCCACGACCTCTTGCAACCCAAGACGGTGTTTGGAAAGTGCGGATTCGTCAGAAAAGGCCAGATAAAAAGCGATTCATGTCAGATTCACTCGGCTCGGCGAGCGCGCAGATTACGCGAGGAACGCGAGAGTTCAACACGAACCGTGCCGAATGTTCTTGATGTTGCGTCATAGCAGCATGTCGATTTAATCACGAAGAGACAGGACGGGATCCGCGATCGGTCTGACTGGCATAGCGATGATAAGCCGCGCAGGCCCCTTCCGAAGAGACCATCGGTGCTCCCAACGGCGTTACTGGCAAACAGGTCGTGCCGAAGTGACGGCACTCAGGGGGCTTGATGCGGCCGGTGAGTACATCGGATGCTCGGCAGTCATTGGCGCAACACGGCAGCGGCTCAAGAACACCGAAGCACTCAGTTGCGTCGAAGCGTTTCAATTCCGGACGCAACCGCAAGACTCCGCGAACAATGTTGCCGAGCCCGCGCCACGGACCGTCAGTAATGTAATAAGCCCGCTCGATTAAACGTTGGGCATCGGCGTTTCCGAGGGATTGCACAGTGCGGCCATAGCAGTTCGCCACCGACGTTCGTCCCGCTTCCAATTGAATCACGCATTCGCGGATTCCTAGTAGCAAGTCGAGCGGCTCGAATCCGGTGACTGCGACGGGGACTTGGAAGTCACGCACGAAATCGTCGTACGCAGCGATGCCGGTCACCGTGCAAACATGGCCCGCAGCGAGGAAGCCTTGCACTCGATTGTCCGACGCACGCATCAGCAGTTCCATTGCCGGAAGCACACGCACATGCGAGACGATCATGCTGAAGTTCGTGAGCACCAGCCGATCCGCTTGCAGCACAGCGAGCGCGGTGGTTGGTGCTGTTGTCTCAAAACCGACTGCGAAGAAGATGATCTTCCGATACGGCTCGCGTTGCGCTAGAGCGACCGCATCAAGCGGTGAATAAACCATACGGACATCCGCGCCGTGACTCTTTGCGTCGAGCAAGCTGCCGGCGTTGCCTGGCACGCGAAGCATGTCGCCGAAACTTGTCAGAATGACTTCCTGCCGATGAGCCAACTGACACGCCAAGTCGATGTCTTCGGCGGGGGTCACGCAGACCGGGCAGCCCGGCCCGTGAATCAACTCCACGACATCGGCCAACGCGGCGTCGATGCCGTTCCGCAGCAAACCGTGCGTCTGCCCGCCGCAGACTTCCATCAGCACCCACCGCCGAGTCGCTCGCTGCCGGATGTCATCCACCAGCGACTGAGCCAACGCGACATCGCGAAATTCATCAACGAGCTTCATGGCGGCAACTCCTCGCTCGAGTCGGACATATGGTGAAGCTCGTCGAGGATGTGCTGGGCTTCAGCGGCATCGACCCGACTGATCGCGACGCCGGCATGGACGATGACGAACTCGCCGACTTCCACTTCCGGTACGCATGCCATGTGACAGACTCGACGCACTCCTTCGAACTCGATCTCCGCGCGCGAGAACAGCGGATCGCGATCCAACCAACTCACGACTTTTCCAGGCACGGCCAAGCACATGTCAAACGCTCTCCTGAACCATCATTGCCACTGCCAATTGACCGGCGGCGAGGCCGCCATCGTTTGGCGGAATCATTCCTGAAAGCCCAATCCGCGAAGCGTCGGCCCCCAACTGCTCGATGATCGATTCTACAAGGAACTGATTCTGAAACACGCCCCCCGACAAGACGACCGGCAACTCAGGATGACGTCGCGCCGTCGAGACTGCGAACTGCGCGAGGCTGTGATGAAACAGTTCAGCCACTCGTGCCGGGAGCATCCCGTTCGCCAAATCCTGCCACACTCGGCGAACTAACGGCCGCCAATCCAAGTTGCCTTCAACGTCGGTCTTCACGAAGTCGATCGTGCCTGTTCGCCGTTCACACTGACTTTCCAGCAACATCGCAGGCTGTCCCTCGAAGTCACTTGGCGAAACATCCAGCACCAACGCGG
>CAIJTL010000602.1 GCA_903823545.1 uncultured Planctomycetaceae bacterium | reverse complement strand
CTCGAGTTGACAGCCTTGTTATGCGGCGTTTGGATGCCACCCGGTCTTCGTGATTGAACCAAGAAAAATCCCATCGCCGGAATCAAAGCCTATTGCAACAGCCCGCGCCTTGGAATTGCCAAGCCATGTCTCAGGACCAATCCTATCGGCTAATGTTTTGATGATCAGTCCGCCGAAGCCGAGACAAAGGACGTATTCGCCGTACTCAGAAACGGATCGCTTCGCCTTGTCTACCTTTCGGTAGATTTCGTCAAGAACCTGTGATTTGGCGTACCGGCCGTTCGGAAAATAGTCCGGGTCGCATGCCCAATCGAATGTTTCGTCCGCAGCATCGAAATTTTTGGAGCCAGCCATATACATACCGCATGTAGCTTTGTCTTTGACAATTGGATTGAATAGACCAAACCAAAACGCGTTGATGCTTTTCTGTGGCGGCTCTTTCGTGAGCACGCCTTGGAGCCATCGTTTGAGTCGTTTTTCGTCTGCGGCGAAATCGAGTTTGCGCAATGCAGACCAGCCTTGCCAGGATTCTTGATCGGCGCAGAAGTCGATGAGTTGTGCCATGCCGTCTGCGACGGTAGCGTCCGATGCGAGTACGGCAACTACCGCGTCGTGTGATTTCGCGATGTCAAACATGTTGCGTGTGATTGAGCCGCATAACGACTAAAATTAGGGGACGGCATCTACGGGCGATAGCGTTTTCCACTTGTCTTCGAAAAGGTGAAAACCGAACTCGCTCTCATGGCGCGGACCCGGTTTGAACAGGCCGCTATAGGTCAAATCCGGGATCGCATTCGTGAAGCCATCCGATCCACACGCCTTGCCCCACGGACGGCGCTTGTAGCCGATGAACTTTGCTGATGTCAGTTCGCGCAGAACTGACACAACAGCGCTGACCTTTGACGGTTGCTGCCGAGCCAGTTCCGAGACGACCGCAAAGACCACAACCGGATTGAACGAGAGGCCTTTGCGGGAACCACCAGCGAAAGATTCGTTCGCGATCGATAGAAATACGTCGGGAGCAAGGTCCTCGCGTTCGCACGCCGTCCACGCCGGTGCCCACGCTTCCACATTAAGGAATTTCCACGACCTTGATGCATCCTTGTTCGCCGGTGAGCCGTGGCACCATTTTTGGTGATCAGCGTCCTTCCAGCCGAGCCGCCCAAACTTGACCTCGCCTGCCAACTTCGGCAGGAATTGGGTCGAGCGCACCGCCGGGTTGCCACGTGCAGCTTGAATCAACGGGTCGATCGTCGGCCACAACCGTTGCCAGACCTTCCAACGCCAGAGCGGCGCGACATCAGGGCGGCCGAGAACGACGTAGGTATCATAGTTGGCGGTGTGGAAAGCCATTCGCACTAGCCCCCTAACGTGCAAGATCAGCCGGTTGGCGAGGATGACTTGCCATGTGAAAAACCGCCGACGCCAACTCGGCTGCATCTTTTTGTTCGTCCTTCTCTCGCATCACAATCACACACGATACGAAAGTCCATCCACGTATAGTTTAATTACCTGCGCCCCAGCCAATCTGAATAATCACGCCAGTCGATCTCTCGGAGTTCTTGTAGCTTTTCTGGAGCAAGGCGTTTAATGCCGACGAATCCAAGCTTCATTTGCGACGGATATTCTGCAGCACCAATAATGTCACGGAAGTCTGAATTGGCTACAGCCAACTGTCGGTGCAGCTCGGGCAGGTCGCCGTTTGCAAGTTTCAACGCCGCGGCTCGCACTCGATTGCGTTCTACGTGATGCGGTTTTGTGCCGTATTTCGCAAGCATCGAGAGGACACGG
>CAIJTL010000601.1 GCA_903823545.1 uncultured Planctomycetaceae bacterium | reverse complement strand
TGGCTCTCACCTTTAATGTGCGTCGGCTTGACGATCTACCTCGTCACACGCCTTGTTCACGAGGTTAAGACGCGCGACGGTGTGACGCTCTAAGTACGACCGCCTCTTCAAAGTTCAACGTCTTACGGATCGTGTAATTGGTCTGATTCTGCGACGCGAAATAAATCCGCGAGCACAATTCGCTCAGCATTCCGAAGAACAGAAACTGCACTCCCATCAGAGCCGAGATAGCCGTGAGCAGAAGCAAGGGATTGCCGGTCATGTCTACCCCATTTTGGACCTTCATCCACGAAGTGGCGGCTCCTGACAGGAAGCTGGCGACAAAACAAAGCAGGCCGATGGAGCCAAACAGCTTCATCGGGCTGACGACGAACTGAATGAAATACTTCACCGTCATCAAATCTAAGAGCACTCGCGTCGTCCGCGAGATGCCGTATTTCGACGTACCGAACCGACGGGGGTGATGGTTCGTAACGACCTCGACGCACTTCGCTCCGCGCCAGTGCGCGAGGATCGGAATGAAGCGGTGCATCTCTCCGAAGAGTTGCAGTTCCTGAGCGATCTCCGTTTTGATCGCCTTCAGCGTGCAGCCCAAGTCGTGGACTGGAAAACCAGTCACGCGCGAGATCAACCAGTTAGCGATCTTCGACGGCAGCTTGCGGTTGATGAATGTGTCCTGACGATTCTTTCGCCAGCCGTGAACGAGGTCATATCCCTCTTCGAGCTTGGCCAGCATCATGGGGATGTCGGTTGGATCATTCTGTAAGTCGCCATCCAACAGCACGACCGAATCCATCGTTGCGGCCTGCATCCCGGCTTGCATCGCAGCGGTCTGGCCATAGTTCTTGCGGAACTCAATGACCTTCACGCAAGAGTCCTGTCGCGCAAGATCCTCAAGTGCAGCGGCAGACCCGTCCTTCGAGCCGTCGTTGACGAGAATCAATTCATAGGGTCGCCCCAATTGCTGCATCACGCTCGTGACTGCCTTGTGCAGTAACGGGATATTTTCAACTTCATTGTAAATCGGAACAACAACAGACACGCTCATGAAAGGCTTCCTTGCGTTGAGCAATAATTCATCCCAAGTCCTTTGGGAGGGCGGGAGTGTGTCAGGGGCGACCGATTTCGTCCAGACGGGTTACAGACCATCGTCGATGCGGGAAGCTTGCATGCAAATGGGGTCAGGAAACTGACCGAAAATCGCGGGACGTTGCCAATAGAAACGGCTCGCGAGGCAGCGTTGCAGGGAAGTAGAGCAGCCATCGCCACCTCTGCATTCTGATGCTCAAGCTTGGCACGGCCCAACGCTAATTCATTCTCAGCCCTCACCTTCTACGCCTCGCGATGATCGCAAGCGGTAACAGCACATTGTCGCGTGGAGCGTTGGCCGACGGAGAATCCCACTTGGCCAACGCTCGTAGGTGACGGTCCATCTCCGTTTTGATCTCGGTCTCAGCTTCGAAGCCGTTATCCAGCACCTGCCGCTACTCTTCGAGCGACATTTAAAATTCAAACAACTTCTGAAGTTGCGGGGCGGGAACGGACATCGATGTCAGATCAATCTGCTCGATGAATACGAAGACCTCGCAGTTTCACCAGTAGCTTTTGTGACCAACGATGATGAAATTCAGTTCGTAGGTTGGGACTCTGTCCCGACTCGTTCGAGAGGGACTTTGGAACTCTATTTCATCACCCCAGCGAAGATCTTCGGGACGGAGTCCCAACCGACGAGATGTTCCCACGCGACCAGACAACCGGCTCAATCGTTACGCGAAACGGCTTCATGGTCTTTGTGAGCCTGCGTGTTTCATCCCGTGTTCATCTCATGTCACTTATCACTCATCCTGCTACGGAGACCGCATCCTTTTCGCAAACCTTGTTCTGGCTTACGCTCCGCCCATGCCTGAGTTTCGCTACATCGCTCGAGAGCTTTCTGGCCGTGAGGTCACAGGGCAAGTGTCCGCCAACAGTGAGATGGATGTCATCTCGCAGTTGTCGAGCAAGCAGCTTTTTCCCGTCACCATTCAGCTTGCTCAAGTGACGGGAACACAGCGAGTTGGATGGGTCCGACGTCCGCGTGCTGGGCAATTGGCGACGTTCTTTTCACAGCTTGCTGACTTATTGCGATCCGGCGTCCCGTTGTTGCGATCACTGGAGTTGCTCGAACGTCAGACATCGCATGTCGGCTTGAAGGCAGTCTTGAAAGACTTGCGTGAAAAAGTCGCCGACGGAACTCGCCTGGCCGAGTCGATGCGGCAACATCCCGATGCGTTTTCTGAGTTATCCACCAGCATGGTCCGTGCTGGAGAAGAAGGCTCGTTTCTCGAAGACGTGCTCAAACAAGTCGCCGACTTCACGGAGCATCAGCAAGAGTTGAAGGGGAAAGTCATCGGAGCGATGGTCTATCCGTTGTTCCTTTTGTTTGCTGGAGTCAGCGTTGTTTGGGCAATGCTCGTGTGGTTCGTGCCGAAGTTTGCTCCGATTTTTGAACGCTTGGCCGAACGAGACGAATTGCCGTTGGCGACGACGTTGCTCGTATCGGTCAGTGATTACGTCGGAAGTTATTGGTTTGTAACGCTCGGCCTCATCATCGGTGGCGTGGTCTTGTTGCGCCGGCAACTGAGCACAGAATCAGGAATTCGTCGCTGGCATCAACTCGCGATCAGTCTGCCGTTGCTCGGTCCCGTTGTGCGAAGCCTCGCAGTCGCTCGCTTCTGCCGCATCTTGGGGACGCTGCTCAAGAACGGCGTGCCGATCTTGCAATCTCTACGCATCGCGAAGGACGCGACCGGCAATCGAGTTCTTTCCGACGCGATCGCAAACGCTGCGGACAACGTCTCATCCGGTAAGTCGCTGGCTTCGCCGCTTGCTGCAAGCGGTCAGTTTCCCGCCGAAGTGGTCGAGATGATTTCCGTCGGCGAAGAGGCGAACAATCTCGAACAAGTTCTCATCAACATCGCCGACACAATGGAACGCCGGACGCAACGCTTGATGGACCTCGCCGTTCGCTTGCTTGAGCCATTGATGCTGATGGTCATGGCCGGACTCGTGCTGTTCGTCGTCATTGGCTTGCTGCTGCCAGTGATGAAGAGCTCTGGCACGCTGTAATAGGCAATTCCGGATTGTGTCTGTTCCGCACAAAGCACGACGCGTCAGCGAGTGGCTCTTTGCTGTACCACTCACTGACGCATCGTGCTTTATGCGAAATAAGACGTCAAACTACCGCAATGCAGGCCCGCTTGGTGCGTACTGCGGATTGAACTCCTGGATCACCGGTGCCGAATTCGAACGAGGAAAGTTCTGTGTCGGAGCGGCTGGCACCACGTAGCCTCGTGCTCCTTGCTGTTGTTCCATCGCCGCCTGAGTTGCTGGATCAATGATGATTTGAGTTTGATTCGGCACTGCCCCGTTGTACTGCTGAGGGGCTTGGTACTGAACCGGCTGTGATTGCGTCATTCGCTGTTGCTCGGCCTGGAAATCACGCCACGCACGCAAGCGGCCCATCTCGACCTCGTAAGAGGAACTCGCTTGCGACATCTGCGATTGCATCGTCGGGTTCAACGAGGCTCGCCCGTGATAACGGTGCCACCACTGTTGTGAGTACGGCATCCCTTGCGGCTGTCCCCAACGATAGGCGAGGTCGGCTTGGGCAAAAACATGCTTGTAATTGTAGGGGCGATAGAAGTGGTATCCGGCGTATGGGCCAATCTCTTGGAAATAGCCGTGCATCCAAGCCTCTTGAGTGTCCCAAGGATGTAACTGGTCGCCGTTGCTCCCGCTGTACCCATTGATTCCCATGCCGGTCGAATAAATCCCTCCGCCGGTTCCACCGCTGTAGCTCGCGCCACCGTAGCCGCCGGCTGGATAACCACCAGTTGCATAGCCTCCTGACGCAAAGCCACCGACGGCTCCACCGTTGTTGCACGTCTGACAGCCACCGTAAGGGTCGGCCCCCAATGAGATCACCAACGCCAACGCCCAAATGCTGCTCGACATGTCGGCCTCCCTGCTTTCTGAAATGTTCGACGGCTGATCGCCATTCAGCCGGATGAAATCACATCAAGACCCATCTTGCGCGCGGATCGTCCTCCTCTTTATCGGCCGAGCAATCGAACTTTCCCCGGTGTTCCTCAAAATTCTTCCAATAAGCACCACCGTCATGTTCGATACGGCTTCACATGATCTGGCCGGATTTGCCGGTTGTTTTTGGATTCGTCTGTCTTTGCGAGCTATGCGATGGCTATCGTCCCGCCATTCGCCGCCAACGGTGCATCCCCTCGCCCCTACGGATTGGCTTGTCAGTCTGTCTCAATCGAATTGGTCATTGCGGTTGTTTGAGAGTCGAGCAGGATGGCTCGGCAGTCTCTCGACAATGTTTGCCGGTCCGGTTCGGAAAATCAGAATCAAGGGGAGCCCTCATGCGAGCGTCGTTGTTCCGAACAGCCTTCTGTCTCACTTTGGCAACAGCCTTCGCCAGTACCGCTGACGCTGGCGTTCGCGGCAAACCCGCGAGTGCCAAGCCCGCTACTGCGAAGTCGTCAACTCCTGCTGCACCCCAAAAGCGGGTGGCTCAAGCAACAAACGAGTACTCGTCAGTGAAGCCAGTTCCGCTTCCAGCGGACCCCGTTCACAACGAGACGGTCATTAATGAGACCGTCGTGAATGAAACAGTTGCTGACACTGGTCACTCTAACTGCCACTGCGGGCCGACAGTGACCAAGGCCAACACGAATACCAACACTATCTTTGTTCCAGTGCCGATGCCCATGATGTTTCCAATGATGGTTCCGCAACAACCAGTCATGCAGGTGATGGCAACACCGGGGTGTTCCACATGCGGCGGTGGTGGTGGTGGGATGATGAATCCAGCAGCTACTGCCGCATACGGCCAAGCTTTCCCGAATGGCTTTTATCGAGGTGGTGCGGAAGCCGGAATGTATCACTTCCCGTACTACAGCTACCGCCGTCCTTGGTACTACCCAGGGCAGCCGAGCTTCCATCGAAGCACCGATCTCGTTTGGTAGTTGAAGTGACGTGAGCGTGGTAACAACATTTTCAAAGTAGGACGGGTCTCCTGACCCGTCCTATTCTTTTTTCGGGCAGCTCGCAGACTTGAAGATCGGCGCCACAGAAAAGTCGCAACTTCTCCGAGACATTTTGCGATTCGCGTTTGCCTCGTGAGACTTGCAATGTTGCTCTGACTTCGGATGCTTCTGGTGGTTTTCATCCGAGTCACACCGCAGGTAGTTTGAGCAAGCATGGCCGAGTCCTTTGACCCTTATCACAAATGGTTGGGCATCCCTCCCGCTCATCAACCGCCCACGCACTATCGGTTGCTGGGGGTCGAGCAATTTGAGGCGGATCGCGACGTCATCGACGCAGCAGCCAATCAAAGAATGCTTTACCTCCAAGATTTGGCGGGCGGTCAGTTCATTAAGGAATCGCAGAAGCTGCTCAACGAAGTCGCGATCGCGCGACGGTGTTTGTTGAATGTCGAATCCAAAGCTCAATACGACGCCGACCTTCGAACCCGCGTTTCAACTCCAACATCCGCTGCTCCTGTCGCTGCAGTCGTCGTCGCACCAGTTGCTCAACCAATCGTGCCGGTTGCACAGCCGATCGCACCAGTCGCCCGGCCGGTCGCAGCCGTCGTCAGTTCGGTACCTGTTGCACAACCAATTAGCCAAGCGGCTCATGTTGCAGAGCCGATCGAAACGGATCTGTTTGCAGCACTCTCGAACGCTGACGAGAGTGATTCGGTCACTTCGCCGACATCGACAAGCGCGGGAGCCACCAAGAAACGAGCCTCTTCCTCACCCGCGTCATCCCGTCGAGTGCAGCTGATTGTGAGCGTGACCGCTGTTGTGGCGTTTGTTGCCATCGGTGTTACGGCGCTGCCATCGTTCTTCAAGCCTAAAGAGGCCAAGCCGGGAAAGGTGACGATTCGCTGGCCGCTGAATGAACGCGAAGGGGCGAAGATGTTTGTTGACGATGATCCCAAAGTCGTTCCGAAATCGGAGAGTTTTTCGCTCAACGTTCCGGCGGGAAAGCGTGTCTTGGTTTTCAAGCGACGTGGTTCACACGATCTCGAAAAGAAGCTGACGGTGAAATCAGGTGAGCAGCATCGCATCGAAGCAACGCTGTGGTGGCCCGACCAAAGCGGACGGCAAACTGAATCTGAGTCCGAATCGGACGTCAAACCTAAGACTAAGTCGGCGACGAAAGCCAAGCCGAAGAAATAACGCGGCGAAGCCACTGAAGTAGCTCCGTCGTGTCGCAACGGAAGAGTCGCGTCATCAATCAGAGTCCAAGTAGCTTTCGGCCATCTTGTCGCGGAGAGGCGGTGAATCTTTCGTGGAGCACGTTTTCAACGTGCTCGCATTTTCGATGTTGAGGCACGTTGGAAACGTGCCCCACGCGATTGATTCGCGGGCTCGGAGCGGCAGGGTGACCTCCCGAACAAAACAACGAATTTCGCTACCTCACGAACTCATCGAAGAAGTCGAGCGGGTTTGGTTCCGTTCCACTTTCGACAGGTTCAGATTCTGCAAGCGGCTCATCGTTGACCGCTTCTTCACTCGCAAAGAAATCGACCGGACTCGGTTCGGAATCTGGCTCGACAGATTCGATCACGGTTTCTTCTGATGTGAATTGAGCGGTGAGGTCTGCCGTTTCTTCAACCTCAGCACCAGGCGAAGAACTCGTTGATTCACCGAAGAAATCAAATGAGTCCGCTTCAACAGTTTCAGCCGTTTCGCCCGAAGGAACTACTTCCGCCGGGAACGAAGGCTCGACGCTCGGCCATTCCGCAAGAACCGCTGCGACAGGAACTGCTACGGCAATCGGCAGCCCATTCGCGACAGTCACTGGTTGAGCCACGACGGCGGCAATCGGAGACGCTGCTACCGCCGCAACTGGTTGGGCAACAGCAACGACAGGTTGCGCAACGGGAACCACTGGCTTTGCAACGGGAGCGGCCGGTGCGGCCTTCGGTGTTGGTGCATCTGTGGCCGATGGTGTCGCCGAGCTATCAGTGGGCGATTCATCAAAAGGGCGCGCGTATCCGTCGGGTAGTCCGAGTTGCACAGCTTGCGTCCATGCGGCGAGCTGGTCGTCGGGCATACCGGTGGCTCGTTCGATCGTCAGGATGGCGTCGCGACCGATCGTCGGAAGAAATGCGCGGACCTCCAATCGTCCGTTATCGAGATATCGAAACGTCACTTCGATCGGCGTTCGTGCGGGGAGGCCAATCATCAAGCGAGACACCACGCATTTTCCA